>DDTZ01000134.1:15425-17287 GCA_002344565.1 Bdellovibrionaceae bacterium UBA2351
TTAGGAGCTGGTACCTTTTGGTTAGCCTACTCGGTATTTTATGATTTTTTCTACGTCGGGTTTGCAGGTGCCGCAGGCTGTTGAGCAGCCTGTCCAGCGGCTGGCTAGTTCGTGGGTGTGAGCGCCGTTGATGATGGCCTGGTCTACGGTTTTTGTCAGGACGTGACGACAGTGACACAGTTCTTCGTCTTTGTAGGGATAATCCCACGTGCCTTTTAACTTCATAATGAATTCGCGAATGATCATTTCGGAATGGGTAGATCCCGCTGGCACCGGCCATTTGTAAACATCGTTGCCAAATTTAGCGCGATAATTTTTCACCAGTTGAGTGAATTCAAAACAACCAATGAAAGACACTTTGTTCTGCTGATCCAAAGATTCCAACTTGATTTGATCACGGCCTTCTACTTTTACTTCTACTAATTTTTTTGCGCTTTCCATTTCACTCCATTATACTCGAGTCGTCGTATGAAAGAAACGGTACTGGACTGCGATTTAATTATTTTAAATAGACTGCCCGAGCTCTACTCTGCTCAAAGGTTTCAAACCGAAATAAATCGCAATCATCTGAATGCAAAGTTAATTTCACCAGAAGCGTTAATAGATCAGGCGCCTCAAATTGAGTCTCGAGGCCTTCGTCCAGTCGTACTTTACCGCCAAGGCGAATTTAATTTCTGGGGAACTCAGGACGCGCTCAGCCGGATGCCATTCACGATCATCAATCCGCCATCTGCGTTTCTAAATGCGCGAGACAAATGGGTAACGGCACAGATGTGGCAAAAACATGACGTCCCTACACCAAAAACTCTGCTGGCTTCTACGGTACTGGAAGGCCTTCCCGTTCACTTAAATCGCCAAACACTTCCAAAAATACTGACCGCATTTTTTGATCAAATCGCCTCACAGTTTAAAGTGCCTTTCATTTTTAAGAAAAGATTTTCGAGTCAAGGACGTGGCGTTTTCCTCATAGAAAGTGAGACCGCTTTACTCAATGTACTTGTGCAAGATGAAATTCCTTTTCAGAATTCCGATATGCTGGAAATTACGTACTTCAGTCAAACACGCCCTCAAAATGCTTTGCCGGTATCGTCCTTATGGCAGCAACTTGACCGCTGGATAGTTCAAGAGACCATAACTGAGAGCCTTGGACACGATGTTCGAGTCTTCACAACAAAAAATTCAAACTATTCCGTAGAGAGAAAAAACCAAAATTCATTTCGTAGCAATCTACACCAAGGCGGAGTCGCAACCGCGACCTCCCTTTCTGCAGCAGAAACGAAATACATAAACCGGGTCTATGAATTCTCTCAGCTTGTGTATGCCGGAATTGATTTTCTACGAACGCACGACGGACCAGTCTTTCTCGAAGCTAATCCTAGCCCTGGATTCGAAGGTATCGAAAAGGTCTACCCAAATGTAAATGTTGCGTACGACCTTTTAAAATTAATGCAAACTATCTAGGACGATTGGGCTGAGCACAGTTTAACATATCCATATTTTTTTGAACAATGGCCATACGAGTACGTAAACCCGTTATCCCGCCCGTGCTCTTCGTAAGATTTTCGATATACGACGTCGATTTATCATTTCCTAAATTAATTCGCCCCCAACATTTTGAAACAATAAAGGCATCCATCTCTGTATTTTTAAGTTCGTTTTCCTCTAAATAATTACAAAAATATTTAGCAGAGTTTAATAATTTTCCCGCATTATTAGATTGAATATACATCGCGTTTAAGTCTCTACAAACATCCACCGCAATTTGAGGATCATTAAGTTCTTTCAATGTTTGGAGCGTTAAACTTTCCAAATTGAATTTACTTGTGATTTTTTGAACTTCATATTGATTTACCTGTGCCGAC
>DDTZ01000184.1:0-2427 GCA_002344565.1 Bdellovibrionaceae bacterium UBA2351
GGCGTGATTGGATACGATGTTGATTTTATTTCACGGGTAGTAATTTACTATGGTGTTACTGGCGAAAGCTACCTTGAGGAATATCCGGCCGTGGTTGTTAAATAAGAAAAAATACGTGTTGATCAGCATCAGCATTTCATGAGGGCTAGTGTTGGTGAACATGGTGACTGTCGAGATTTCAGTCAAAATACAAAGAACAAATCTTATTTTGATAAGAGACACATAATTAATTTAAAAATTCAGATAAATTTTTAGTAAAACCACGTTATCATAATAAAATATAAAAATTCAATGACGATATGGGGTTTGAGGGTAATTATGTCTGATCGTAGAAAACGTCCAATAGTACGAGCTCTTTTTGATACACTTCCAGATAGTCTACGTTTTAGCTATATGAGAAACCAACTCAAAATTCCAACGTCACTCGATAAGCGATTTAAGTTTCGCGTAGCAAAAACTCAAGAAGAATTATCCGAAGCCTATAAAATCCTACATGAATCGTATCTTGAAAAGGGTTACACAAAATCCAATGAAACCGGCATGCGCATCGTAAAATATTTTGCCTTGCCAACCACGACAACGCTCATTGCATTATTTGACGACAAAGTTGTTGGCACTATTTCTATAATCCGTAGAAGTACATTCGGTATTCCTATGGAGACTTCGTTTGATATTGGTGCTGTACTTGATAATAATAAAGTCATAGCAGAAATATCGTCTTTGGCTATTGATAGCCGATTTCGCGAAAAACGCGGTGCTTTGTTTCTGCCACTTTTGAAGTTTTTTTGGGAGTACGTGTGTAGCTATATGAGACTCGACGCCCTTGTTATTACCGTTAATCCGAGCATGACTGACTTCTATGAAGGATTCTTAGGTTTTAAACGCATGAAGGACGCCAAGGTGGGGAGTTATAGTTACGCTAATGGTAATCCAGGGATCGGGCTATGGTACGACGTGCACAAGGCATTTGGGCTGATGCAACGTCTATACGATCACAAACCAGACAACAAAAATCTGTATAAATATTTTATGGGTGGAACGCTGCCAAACTTTGAATTCCCAAATCGAGATTTTTATAAGTCATCTGACCCCGTGATGACCCCTAAAATGCTGGAATACTTTTTTATCGAGAAATCGACTGTTTTTGAAGAACTTACCGCCCTAGAAATTATGGGATTAGCATCGTGCTACCCAGCGAGCTATATTTCAGAGTTCTTTCCCAATCTTCAAGAGAAAATCGAACGTTCGAATATTCGTCACCAAGTGAATATTCAGTGTAGCTTGGGCTCACAAGCCTCGGTGTCGGCAACCGTTTTGGACGTGAGTGGCTCTGGGATTAAACTTTTGTCGACAGAATCAATTAGTGGAATGATTCATTTAAATATTCCTATCGCAAAAAACTTATATGCCAAAGTTGCGGGTGTCGTTAAATGGGAACAGAATTCTGTTTACGGAATTCAGCTGCTCAGAACTGACTCGGCTTGGACTCAGTTCTGTCAATACTTGCGCAACGATTTTGAAACACTTCAAGATAGTGAAGCTAAAAAAGCTGTGTAACCTTATCCGTAAATTTTTTGAAGAATACTTTCTCTCTCTTCTAATGTCAGGACATAAGGCGCTGACTTTGGTTCATAGGATGGTAATTTGAAAAACGGATGGTTCTGATTTTTTCCCGTGACAAGGCCCTTTAAAATAAATGGCATTACAGATAAAAAGTCTTTAGGTTTAAATTTAGGTAAGGTGTCTGCTGGCGGTTTTCCTAAAGCAAACGTTCCCATCACTCGGCTTTTTACGTTTCCTAGAGCCTCTGTGCGCTCAGTTTCTGATCTATAAGGCAAAATAGACGCAAGCATCCCGATCCATGGCATTTTGGCTTGGGTGTTTGCTATTGGCGTTTGGCAGCACGAAGCATACCAACGGTACAATCCTTTAGGTGATAATCGAATACCTCGGATTAGGTTTTGTCCTTGGGTGAATTGAAAATTTACTGGATACACAGGAACGATTTCAGTTCCGCCATTTGCATCTAAGAGATCATTTTTTTTTAAATAATGCAGGTAGCTTTGGCAATCATCGCAATAACAAACTAAGCGCCCCGGCGTTTGATGGGGGAAGTTTTTGATGTGTGCCTTAACTTGTCCGCATTGACATTGAACGTTCATGTTTGTCCTTCTAAATCTATATAAGCTTTTAATATATCTCGACGAGCAATGATCCCAAGAACTTGCTTGTTATCGTCCATAACTAAAATTTGTCTCAAGCCATTTTCTAAAAACAATCTCATGATATCAACGAAAACAGCGTCAGATTTTACAGTAAAAATGTCTTTAGGTTTAGGTAGGCGGTGTTTGGCCTCGCCGAGAGTAGTGTCCGTTCCGTCAAGAGCGCCGATTTGCATAAGATCAAGCTCGCTCACTAGGCTTACGA
>DDTZ01000184.1:2729-12571 GCA_002344565.1 Bdellovibrionaceae bacterium UBA2351
ACGAATTGCGTCCCGTATGGTCATAGTTAACGTCATGACTTTTACAGGTGACGACATAATTTCACTGGCTGTTTTATGCTTAACTGAAATTTTGTTTTTCATATTAGTACCCCTATTCTAACGGATCCAGTCAACTCAGGTGACGCTACGATTGGGCTCTTTAGTTGCTATGATTTTTCTTTGAACGGCACTGCCCAGAGCGGTGCCTATCAAAACGATCTGCCAAATGCCCAAGATCCAAACTAAAATTAATGGAATGGCGGCAAGAGACCCGTAGAATTTATTCATGTAAAACGCTTTTTGAGCAATTAATGTGAAACTCTTTTGTAGGATTAAAATACAGATGGTGGAAAATGTTGCGGCGATCAAGGCGACTCGCTTCAGAACGCGATCTGCGGGAAATAATTTGTAAACAAAGTACAAGAAAATAAATAGAGCAACACCGTCCATTGCGACTGTATATTGTCGAGCAATCGGACGAACCATATCCAAAGATCTAACCGCAACGTAGACAGCCAGCATACTGGGGAATATTACGATCGCGCACCAAACAACTATGAATCGACGATGAATAGGGCGTGAGACTTCGTTTGACCAAATTCGCTGAATACCCCGCTCCATATCGCTAAATAATCGCCAAGACGTATAGAATAAAATAACTACGGCGGTGGTACCGATTGTTTGTGCTTGAACCTTTTCTAGCACCACGTGAATCCACTGTGAAACTTCAGCACCCATGGCTTCTTTTACATAGCGGAGTAAAAAGCGTTCAATGCGGGGAATGAGATAATCAATTCCCCCAATCATTTTGAACGACACCAATACGAGTGCCATAAACGGAATTAAACTTAAAATAGTAGTGAATGCTAGGGAACTGGAAATCCAGCGAATGTCGCCTTCACGTAATTTTCTAAAAATGTCTTTTATGATATCGCGCAAATAGCACCCTTAGCTAACAACGAGTTAGCTTAAAGTGTACCTTTGCTCGACGGTAAAATCACCATTCATTTCTTTGATTTTAGCTAAATCACAGTAAGGGTCGTGTTCGAAAAACAGATACGCGTTTTCCTTGGCAGCTTGACCAAGGTACTTAGTTTTTTCTTCGATAAGCATTAAAGGATTCAGATCATAGCCCATTACCCATGGTAAACGAACATGAGAGCTTGTCGGGACGACATCACCGCAGTAAATTACGGTCGTATTTCCGTCGGTGATGTGTACCATCTGATGAGCCTGGGTGTGGCCGTTTGAAATCCAAGTCGTAATGCCAGGTGCGATCTCACTTGGGCCATCTAGTTGAACTAAAATGCCAGCATCAATCAATGGCTGAACATTGGCCGGGTAGTACGAAGCTTTTTCACGTAAGTTTGGTTTTAACGCAATCTCGACGTTTTTCTTTTGTACGTAATATTTAGCGTTTGGAAATGTTGGGACTAATTTTCCATCTTTAGCGGTTACGCCCCCGCCCGCATGGTCAAAATGCAGATGAGTCAGAATAACAATATCGATATCGTCGGGTTTTAATCCCTGTTTGTTTAAAGATTGCTGCAGGCTAGAGCCGCCCGCTTCAATTTTATATATTTCCGCGAATTTAGTTCCTAATTTTTCACCGTACTTTTCGACAAAGTCAGAGCCGTTTCCACAATCAATTAGAATATTTTTCTTGCCCTTTAGTAACAGGCCGCGGGCCTCCATGCGGATTCTATTTTTATCATCAGCCGGATTTGATTTCTCCCACAAGACTTTGGGAACGGTGCCAAACATGGCGCCGCCATCTAGTCCAAATTCACCAGTTGGTACGGGATGAAGTTCGTATTCACCAATTTTTAGTTTAATAGGAGACACATTCACAAAGAACTCCTTTACGCGTCAAAATTAACAGTTTGATCATCTGCAAATGCATCTGGGTTGATCGTGATGACCCAGTCCTTGTAGGCTTTATAAACTTGATCAATAGGTGATGGCGGAATCACCGGCCCTACATAGATTGTCAGCTTACCCGGACGTGCCCATGGACGACCTTTGGGCATCAACTTGGTATTTCCGTCTAAGAATAGTAACAAAATCGGAGTCTTTGTTTTTTCAGCAAAGACTGAAACGCCGCGCTTGAACGTATGAATCTTGCCATCGGGTGTGCGTGTACCCTCAGGAAACAGAATGAGCCAAATGCGATCCATCGTCGTTAACATTCGCGTGATCAAATTAATCGCTTCACCTTTACGGTCTTTACGATCAATAGGAATCGCGCCTAAACAGTGCTGAGAAAAAAATGTGAAGAAGGCGTTCGAGAAAAAGTAATCTTTCGCTGCCGCAATAAACAAATCTAGCCAATACTGCGACGGGATAGAGGCCGCAATTGACGTCGCATCCAAATGGCTTCCGTGATTTGAAATAATTAGCAAGCGAGGATACTTTTTATAAATAGAATGATAGTCACCGACGACTTTCAGGCGAATGTAAAATGTGAAAACGACTTTTAGGTAGATAGACCAAGCAAAACGAAAGAACATGCTAGTCCAATCGTGCGCACGCGTGAAAAGCGGCAAATGCTTTAAATATGTCGGCAACTGAGTCCATTGCTCGTTATCGTATTTCCAGTCTCTCATTACTATTGTATCCAAACCATGACGTAATAATAAATTGGCGCAACAAAAATAAGTCGGTCAATTCGCGTTAAAAAATCGCCGCGCCCGATGATGAAGGGCCCTACAATTTTAACTCCCGCATCACGTCGAACCACCGTCATTACAAGGTCGCCAAGCAATCCCCCCAAGGATGCCACTAAGCCGGATGTATACCAGTACTTATCACCTTGATCAGGCAGTAACCAGCGCATGAATCCGGCAAGAGCTAACGTTAGTATAACAGAAACTACGGTAGAACCTAAGGTTCGTTTAGGATCAATGCGTTTAAACAACCGAAATGATCGAAAATATCTAGAGATAGCTAAGTTTGTATTATCGCAAAACTCAGTCAACACAACTAGGTACATAATTTGGTAAAGACCTTTTTCTAAATTCAAGATCAAACCCAAATGCATGAATGACCAACCCAAAAAGATAAACGCTAACAGCGTAATCGAAATGTATTGAATCATGCGTTTATAGTTATCACGTAAAAGCGGAACTAAACAGCTAACACCCAGAACGATGATCGGCAGCTGATTATACAAAGAAACCCAATTGTAATAGGATGCTACGCCTAGACCATAAATACCTAGATAACAGATTATCACAAAATAGTTGCGATGGTACATCCCCATGATTTGGAAGAACGCTTTCGCTCCGTAAACAGACATCAACGTCAAGACGATCAGGGGTGCGGGATTAGGAAATGAAAACACCACGAACATGATCGGAGCTACGAACAGCCATGACTTGATGCTGGCCCAAGCGCCTTTGAAGTAATAGTTTTGAGTACGAAATAAATAGACAATTAATCCCGAACCAAAAACGATCGCTAAAGTCGTTAGCGCCGTCTGGCGATAGATCGGGTCCGAGAACAATAATGAATGATTCAAGAATTCCATTTTTAACTTTCAGTTATTTTTAAATCTTTAATTTTCTTATACAAGTTCGACCGGGACACCTTTAAAAAGCGGGCTGTCTCGTCGATGTCAGTGTGAAATTGTTTGAGCGCTGTTTCAATCATTTTTTTCTCAAAAACCTTTAAGACGCTCTCTAAACCGTCCTCTAAATTGTAAGAATCTGTTAGGGAATTGGGGGTGAGGCTGACTGGGCGCGCCTTTATTTCAAGCAGGCTAGCGACATCAGATTCTCGAATAATTGGCAAAGGAGACGTCAAGCAGAGCTGTTCGATGATTCGTTTAAGTTCTCGCACATTACCTGGCCAGCCATACTGCTTTAGAGCATTCATGGCTTCGGTTTCGAATGATTTATTTCTATAGGGTCGTTCGGTTTCTAAAAAGTGATTAGCTAATGCGGGAATATCCTCACGACGTTCACGTAAGGGCGGAATTGCAATCTTTTGCGAGCTTAACCGGTAGTATAAGTCTTCGCGGAACTCGCCTTTTTTAATCATGTCTTGCAACGGTCGGTTAGATGCTACGATTATACGCACCTGAACACGTATCGATTCCTTGGCGCCGACACGACGAATTTCACCAGATTCTAAAAATCGCAGTAATTTAGCCTGAAATGACAGCGGCATGGCCTCGATTTCATCTAAAAATAAATCTCCGCCATGGGCGGCTTCTGTTAGGCCCAATTTATGACTATCGGCTCCGGTGAAGGCCCCTTTGACGTGGCCGAACATTTCACTTTCGAACAGGGTTTCGGGAATGCTGGATGAATTCACAGCAACAAATGGGCGCTCATTTTCTTGGCTATGCAGCAGGCTGGCAATAACTTCTTTTCCAGAACCGGTTTCTCCTTCAATCAAGATAGATCGCCGCTCGCCCTTCATTTGCGAGATTTGCTTTAAAATCCTTTGGCTGGATTCAGATTGACCCACCCAACGAGTCAGGTGTTTGCCTCGACCATGAAAATCAAAGTTTCGAATCTGGCAATGAGCTAAAATTTTCTCTAGTGTGGACTGAAGTTCTTCTTTTGATAACGGTTTTGCTAAAAACTTTTGAGCGCCTGCGATCAAGCAGGCTTCCATTGTTTTTCTGTCAAGGAGTCCTGACATAGCGACGATTTCAGTTTGCAGATCGCGGCTAGCGAGGGTTTTGATAACGGTCACACCAATAGGGTCGCTTAAATCAGCCGTCAAATTCATATCAACAAACGCGGCGTGGAAAATAACATCGGTCGGTATGCGCGTGTAATCTTGAATGCTATACAATCGCCAAGGCTTGCTCACCAATGTTTTGAAAATTTGGTGGATTAACGGGTCGTCATCGACAACAAGTAAATTAAATTCAGTTATTTCCATTTATGATAGTCTGCCCTTAGAGTGCTTCTTTCTAAATCATTAATGCAAAGAGTTAGCCTTTTTATTGAGTGAATACGTTATCAAAAATCCTTCAGAAATTTCATTTTATAAACTACTATCAAGATTCGTTGTTGAATGTTGCGAAGGAGTGTCGATGGAAAAGATTAAAGTACTATTGGTGGAAGGCATCCACGCAATTGCTAAAGCGCGATTGGAAGAAGAAGGATATCATGTTGATTTAATCAGCCATGCTCCCAGCGAAGATGAACTGATCGAAAAATTGAAGGGATACAATGTTCTTGGGATTCGATCGAAAACCGAAATAACGAAAAAAGTTTTAGATCAATCTAAACATCTTTTAGGTATAGGTGCATTTTGTATTGGCACTAACCAAATTCAACTCTCGCATGCTAAATCAATTGGTGTTCCTGTGTTTAATGCCCCTCATGCAAACACTCGCAGTGTCGCTGAGCTAGTGATTGCGGAAATGATTTCGCTGTCTCGTCAGCTCGGTGATCGCAATATGAAAGCCCATCAAGGGGATTGGATTAAATCCGCAGATGGTAGCCGAGAAGTGCGTGGAAAAACATTGGGTATCGTCGGATACGGTCACATCGGAAGTCAGCTTTCTATTTTAGCGGAAGCGATGGGTATGAAAGTCGTCTTCTTTGATGTCGTTAAAAAGTTACCATTAGGAAATGCAAAACCAAAACGAACATTGGCAGAATTGTTAGAAGCGTCTGATTTCGTTTCTTTACATGTACCGGAAACGCCGCAGACTAAAAATATGATCACGGCTAAAGAAATCAGTTTGATGCGCGCAGGAAGTTACTTAATCAATGCCAGTCGCGGAACCGTTGTCGTTATTGAAGATTTAGCCGCTGCTTTGAAATCGAAACAATTAGCGGGCTGTGCGATTGATGTATTCCCAGTTGAACCGTCTTCAAATAAAGAAAAATTTGTGTCACCGTTACAAGGTTTGCCAAATGTAATTTTGACTCCGCATATTGGGGGGTCTACCGAAGAGGCGCAGTATTCGATTGGTCTTGAAGTCGCGGAAAGTTTTAGAAAATTTTTAAAATTAGGTACGACCGCTGGAGCTGTCAATTTTCCTCAAGTAGAACTACACCCTGTTGAGGGTATTACGCGTATTCAGAATGTACACAAGAATGAGCCCGGAGTTCTGGGTGAGATCAACGGTATTATTTCAAAATACGGAGCTAACATTCAAGGTCAGTTTTTATCAACGGATGAAAACATTGGGTATCTTGTTGTAGATATTGAAAACATGAAATCAGAAAAACTTGTGGACGAGATTCAAAAATCTTCGCGCAGCCTACGTACGCGCGTAATCTTTTAGATCTGTCATTAAACAAACATTTGAATTGTCGTGTTACAAATATGTCCATTTTGAATCGTCTAAAGACTGGAAACGTCTCGTTCCCGTACGCTCGATTTTTTAATTCCTGAAAAGTATGAGAGACTTATTTTTCGGGAGTCTTTTTAATGACAGTCGCAGTATGTGTTTCAAATCGAAAGATAAATTTTGTTATTCATGAGCTGAAAAACATTTCGACCGAAATGAGTTTGGCTGATGAAAAGACGGCGATTGAGATTTTACAGTGCGAAATCAGCTCCATTAGCTTCTTGCTTAAAAAACATTCTGGGATCAAGGGACAACTGATTTCGATCAAGGGTGCCTTACAGATAAACAACGAGGCCGAAACACAGTTCGCGGCTATTGGCCGTATCTCAGAGATCAAATCGATTTCTGATGGTGAACAGCAAGTTACTGTAAAGATGAATCAATACGATCCGGAAACTTGGCGCCGAATTATTGAACGAATCGGAAAAAAGCAAAAGCGTATTGATAAATTATTTCAAGCCATGAGAGGCGAAGATTAAATAATGAATCGAGAAAAAGACACGGATGTCGCAAAATTCCTAAATAGTCAGGGCGCTTTAGTAGTAGAGCCGTCAAATGCATTTTTTTCCGTCATTCAAAGCTGCTTGGTCAGTTACGGGATGGATTCAAAGAAAATCTTAATGGCCAATACCTATAGTGATGCTGTCGCCGTCCTGAAACAAGAAAAGCCCAGAATTTTAATTACTGAATACATGATTGGCAAAAATTTTGGCTTATCGCTGATTGATATGCATGATGAAATGTACGATGCCTTTTCAAGAATTGCGATCATGGTAACCAAAGAATCATCGGACAATGCAGTTGCCGAAGCTGCCGAGGAGCAATTAGACGCATTTATCGTAAAGCCATTTTCTGGTGCTGATTTTCAAAAACGTTTTATCGAAGTGGTGAAACGCAAAATGTATCCGTCAGAATACCTAAACCGCATTCGCGATGGCAAAGAGAACATTAAAGCAAAAAACATGGAGCAGGCAATTTCTATTTTCAAAGATGCTAAACCGTTGAATCCTACGCCTACATTAGCTTGTTACTATCTAGGCGAGTGTTACCTAAATCAGAATGATCTAGAGTCTGCACGCAAAGAATTCGCCGAAGGTCGCAAATATAATAGCCTTCATTACAAATGTTTAACTGGAGAATTCGACTGTTTGATGCAGGAAAGAAAGTATAAGGATGCCTATGGTTTGGTGGAATTGATTCGGAAACATTACCCCGTGACATCTGTTCGTTTGGGTAAGTTTTTTATAGCTGCCGTTTATACTGAACATTTCGAAGATATGATGCTGTTTTATGAAATGTATACGAACTTGGACAATCGTCCCCCCGAGTTAATTGGCCTTGTTTCCCTCGCTCTAGTGACGGCTGGTAGGTACAATATTCGAAATAAAGAAAGAGAAGCAGCTATTAAATTTTTCGAGATGGCGTCGAATGTGACTGGTCGTAGTGTCGATACGCTTGAAAAAATTATTGAAGAGTGGCTAAAAATCGAGGACATCGATGCCGCTGAGCGATTTTTCAAGTTAATTCGCGGTGATGATGTCGGGAGTGTAAAATATATTCAGCTCAATTTTAAGATTGGCGTTCATATGATCACTCCGGAGGCGGCTTTGGAGATGGGTAGAAAAATAGTCGTCGAAGGTAACAGCACGCCCGAAGTCACCAAGAAGGTTGTTCGGTTAGCGATTGATACGGGGAAGGCTACACTCGCGGAATCGTTGATTATCAAGGGTGCGCAGGCGCACCCTGAAATTCGTAAAGAACTTTACGAGATGTTAGAGGGGCAATCTAAATAAATACAGTGTCTTCATAGTATTATTGTCAATACGATGATAAATCTCGATAACGTCTTCGGGTGGAGTTAGATTTCTTTCCGTGAATTGCCGACGAGCCTTTGGGTAAACTTTCATCGGGCCTATCGCTGGCGATCCCATTGACTCAGCTACAAAATATTTTGCGGCAGGAATTGTTTTAGTCTTGAGTCCTTCTGGTAAACTTGTCTTTACTTGATCTACGACGCAGCCAACATGGGAACGAAGGCGTTCGTGTTCTACCACCTCGGGATCATCCAGAAAATGTCCAAAGCTTTTAGAACAATCTACATTTTCAGTCTTCGCCCAAGCTTCTACTTTTTCTAAAGAATCTAATATTTTATGATAAGGTCCTACGTGCTCGAGATAGACTAATTGCATATCTGGCATCGGTTGTTCAGTAATGACAACATCTTTGAAGAACCCCAATTTAACCGTCGCCCAGCCAATGATACCGATGGCAAAAAGTAAAACGCCTAAGAAAACACTTTTCATATTATTTCTTCCATTTAATCGAACAACCCATAGACGGAGTTTGCCCTTTGGGGAATTCATCACTTATTAATAATGATTCTACCGCGTTTAAAAGTTCGCGGCGAGTAACCTTACCCGGTTCTTTCCAGCTGTCATCTAGACGCCCACGATAGGCCAATTGAGATTTTTTGTTATAAACAAAAAAATCGGGAGTGCAAACAGCTCCAAATCGTTTAGCAACTTCTTGTGAGTCGTCGTATAAATATGGAAATGGGTAGTTCTTGTATTCAGCACGTTTTTTTAATTCGATAAACGAGTCGTCTGGGTATGTATCTGCATCGTTAGATGAAATGGCGACTACTGAAATATGTTTACTTTTCAGCTGGTGGCCGAGTTCGATAAGGCGATCTTCAATGGCTTTAACGTAGGGGCAATGATTGCAAATAAACATGACTACGAATGGGTTGCCATTTGTAAAGTTTTTTAAAGAGTATGTCTTTCCGTCGGTGGCTTGCAAGGTGAAATCAGGACAAACGGTACCTAATTCATCTTGTGGTGTATAGGTTAGTGCCATTGGGTGCTCCTGTTACAGTTGATTCCAAGGAATTTTATGTCCACCAGAGGTCAAATCGCCATTCGGTGATACGTCATCAATTTTACTAGAAAGTAAAACATGTTTATTTAGTGCCGATTTTAAATTTTCACGGTCTGTTGAGCTTAACTCTTCACCAGACAATTGCGCCGCTTCCGTCAGTTCAAAGAAAAAACGATCTAGAAAGCGAACCCAATCCGTACCCAGCAAAGGACATTTTTTTGGCATTTCCGCCACTAGGCTTGTCGCGTTTGGAATCTCCGCCGGTTTTTTTAACACATTTAAGCCAAGACCGATGAACGTTGTGATTTCATTTCCTTGAGTGACGGTCTCGATCAATAAACCCGCACACTTTTTATCGCCAATATAAATATCGTTCGGCGCTTTCAATGCGAACGGAATGTATAGCCATGTATTCTGAAGCGCACGAAGTAACGCCATACCAACACGGGATGGAAAGGTGATGTGCGGGTTATCGTTCAAATAAAAACCCCAAGTGCTTAACAGAGCCGCCCCTTTGGTTGTTGTCCATGTATTTTGTCCGCGCCCGCGCCCCAGCGTTTGTTGGTCAGCTAAAAATAACATAAAGTCGTTTTCAGCTAAGCCCTGTTCTTTCGCATGTGAGTTTGTGCTTGATAGCGATTCT
>DDTZ01000026.1 GCA_002344565.1 Bdellovibrionaceae bacterium UBA2351
TCAGGGAGAGTTAAAGAAGGTCGGATTTGATCCGTTGTTTTCGATAAATCACACCTGCGCCACATTTAGATATAGAGCAAGCCGCCTGGTGCGAAGAACTTGGAATACCACAAAACAAGTCGAGAGATTGAGGCTACATTTAGCGATAATTGCTCTACATCATAACAGAAATTTAAAGACTCTTTCGCCTCTCCTAGATGCACGCTAAGGGGCCAGTTCTTAAGGTGCTATTTTTAATGCTTGGTCCAGATAGCCCGTATAGAAACTCACGATTCCATATACAATTTGCCCAATGACTAGCCAGTACAAAACGATCGGGAAAAAGCGTACCCATGTTTGGATGGTCGTTTCATTTTCACGTTTTAAACCATCTGCATAACGCTTTAAAAATTCAGGTAGCTTACCACTTTGGGATCCTAATGTGATTGCCGTCACTAGGTCCATTGGAAATACTTTCTCTTGTTGAAACGCTTGATTTAAATCGGTGCCATTTTGAATTCTAGGTACGATTTTTTCTATCGCTTTCTGTAGTCGTAAATCCGACGAACACTGTCCCGACTGCTTCAGGGCCTCAAAGAAGTCGATACCCGAATCCAGCATAAATCCTAAGGTCGATGCAAATTTTTCGTACGCAATTTTAGAATTGAGTTTTTTAAAGAAAGGAATCGCAGCCATGATTTGATGAAGAGCTCGTGCTTTCATCAAATCAAAGTAGGATTGGATCCAATAATTATAAAGCATGTAGCAAACAACCGTAAGTAGTACCAAAACACCTAAACTGTTTCGCAGGTAGTGAGCGAGTGTGACTTTCCCTGCAAACAGATCTGTCACCCCCGGAAACATCAAAGCAACGGCAAATGTGAAATAAGGCTTAACTAGGCTCATGCGAATTTTTTTGATGTACTCATGAGTGTCTAAATGTTTCTGCGAAAGATTTTTAAAAACCTCGACGATGCGGCCAGAATCTTCAGCGGCTTTAACAAGAGGCAAATCAAAAATAGGTACACATTGGCCTGCTCGAAAACTTGTATAGAGCGATCGACCCTTCCGAAGGCTTTGACTCACAATCTGCATCACACGTTTATTGTGTCCCGAAGATCTTTGTTCAAGAGATTCAGCGGTTGTTGCAACATCGACCCCAGCGCTGTAGAGCTCATAGAAGTTTTTATAAAACTGACTGAGTTCGATAAATGACATTAGTATTTTACGCCCTTAAAGTTTTGACAGAACCAATAATAAAATGTTCGAGAATGCTCATCTAAGCGGTAGTATTTGTATTCTGTTTTTTCGCATGTATCGAAATCGGCATATTCCAATGGATTGTCTGGATACTTTTCTGTAGTCAGTATTAGGCTATCCATTCCAATTAAAGCTTCGAGCGTATTTCGCTTTTTCTGCATGACTGTGTAATGGCTCACAAATTTATTCAACATCACGATGCTTGGGTCTTTTGTTCCCCAAATGGTCTGAGCCGTGGTTTCATAGCGAATCGCAGCCAGGAATGGTTTCTTTCCTGTTTCAGAATGTATTTGGCGCTGCCGTTCTAACATTTTGCTACCGGCGTCTTCCCAGCCAAAGAACTCATTGGATAAATCATTGCGTGTATCCCAGGGGGCCGAACTGATTGCGCGGTGAACTTTAGGCATGAATGGGTATATGAACGGAGTATATATGATTGTGTTAAGTAGAACAAAAATCACCAGAATGCTAGTCAGCCATTTGCGACTTTGTGGGTGTACCATCTGGCGGCCAAATAGCTCAAGGCCATTGTAATACAAATACGCCGCTGTCATGGTCATAAACAGAGTCGCGGGACCTGACCAGTGTGGTTTGTAGTCGGCAAAGAATGGTTGAATGTAAAAAACCACAAACGCGGGTATAAAAAGACAAAATAGAAATCTAAAACGTAAATCTTGAAATTTTTTAATCGAAAATGGAATGGCCCCTAATACTAATAAATAAATGGGTGGGGTGTAAAACAGAAATTGAGTGCCAAACCACTGGAGCCAACGCTGAATAGATAGACCGCCGCCACCTGTATGACGACCTTGAAACTGATATTTAAATCCTGGCCAATCATACTCAATATTCCAAAGGAAAATCGGCATACAGATGATTGTGGCGATCAGGATTCCAATCCATGGCCAAGGCGACAATAGCATGCGGCGATAGGGAGGTGTCGAAAGTAAAAATACTCCAAACCCGAATGCAAGCATAGCCATTACGAATTTAGAATTTAGCCCAAGCCCCATAGTTACACCTAAGATGAGCCAAACTGTCTTCACGGACCAACGTTTATTATCGGGACGGACACCCTGCCAGAAAACCCAAGCTGAAAAAATCCAGAAGAAAAAGAAAACAGGTTCGGGAGCATTCACATACCCACCAAATCCCCAAAACGGAGTCCAAAGTAAAAGCTGAGTCACAAAGAAGGCAATTTTACGATCGAAAATGTCTTCCGCTAATTTCCAAGTGAAAACAATAGTCAGCGTATAGAAAATAAATGAAGTTAAACGAATGCCGATAATAGTGTCGCCAAATAAACTGGTCGCTAGATAATTAAGCCATGCGATCATTCCAGGATGATCGTAGTAGGACAACATCAAATCTTTGGTCCATGACCAGTGATAAGCTTCGTCATCAATTAAATTTACATTAAGGGCGAAAAATAAACGGAACAGAAATGTTAGGGCAAAAATCAAAACATATGGCATAGACCCCGAGCCTACCCCTTCTTTTCAGAGGGGGCAAGGATTAGAAGTTGCCGATGAAGTTTACGGAATCAGAGTTGCCTGTCGGGCGAGCTGCTGGTGCAGCGGGGCTCATCAAGCGTTTCAAGCCGTCAGGTAAGATTAGCGTATCTGCATTCGGAGCGCTAGGATCCTGCATTGGTAAAATAGAGTCTGGAGTCAGCTGTATATTCTGAGCTTTCTTAGGGTCAACCGATGGCAATGTCGTATCTGGAACGATTTTTTCAGCCTCTTTGTATGGATTGTCAGAGTAGTCGTTCTGCATGAAATCCATAGCTTTGAAGTTCATCGTCAAATACACGACTAGGTTTCTACGATTGTAGTCGCGGAATGCACATATACGTTTTGAATGATTCGCGCGATAGTCTGGCAGGTCTTCGCGGAATTTTTTAGCAAAGCTTACTGATAAATAGTCATCAGCCTTAATATTCAGGTTAGTTTCAAGCTGTTCTGTCTTAAACGGGGAGTTGATTACTGTGTCTTTGCAAAGGTTATATAAAGCTCTCCAGCGAGGACTCTTGTAATCATTAAATGATAACGCCTGAACACACATGCGGTTAAACACGCGATCGGCTGAACGATTCTCATCGTCAATAGAATAAGCGACATCGTCCTTAATTCCAAGCATTGATAAATAGTGAACTGGGTATTTTTGTTCTTCGAATCCAGTTACTGTTTTTAAAGAATTCCACACACCAGCGAAGAACCGACGTACTGAGTTTCGTTGGTGGAGTGGGTTAACGTCCCATCCGTCATTGTATGAACGTTTGATAGAATCAAAAGACACTGTTCTTGAATCTACGTAACGTTTCGTTGCTGATAATTTGAGTTGTTGTAGAATTCCAACTAAAGAATCAGTAAATAACATTTCTTGTGCTGCCAAATTTTCTTTGAAAATACGAGTTGCCATATCTAAATCTGCCTCGACATTGGCTGGATTATTACCTGACATTTGAACTAACTGATCAAAGACCATGCGTCCAGAGGCATACGAAATCTCTTTATATAAAGATTCTGATTCTGAGTTTTTTTCTTTCAAGACGTCTTTAACAAACATTTGGAAGTCGTAGGTTACGTAAGTAACCAAACGATTGGCTAAGAAACCAGATTTAGCCAGCATGATTTCTAGTTTGTCGTACACTTCGTCCATCAACGCGATATTTTTTTCAAGCAATGCTTGCTTGAATGTGCGTTCTTCATCTGGAGTCGGTTTTTTTGACATGAAATCTTTGTTGTCTTTTACAAATCTTAGTAGCTCATTATAGCGATAGAAAATTTTACCGATACGAATGCGCGTGTCGGTAATCGAGCCCAGAATGGTGTGATCATTCGACTTAGTTTGAATTTTGCGTTGTAAGTTAGCAAGGTAGTTGTCGATGTTATACAGAGCGCTCTTGATGTTATAGGGAATGCCAACAAGAGATTCATCGATTACACCTAATTGATCGGCTACGAAGTTTTTGAAGTAGTAACTAAGCATGTTAGACTTACCAGCCTCGAATACCACGGCTAGCTTGTTCCAGACAATGTTTGGTACGTTGTCGGGATTACTGAAAATAGGTAGATTTCGGTAATTCATATTTAACCAAACTGTCGGATTCATGTTCGCACCTTTATCACGAACTTCCTGCGGAATCTCCATGCCTAACAAGTTGAAATAAATTTCGTATTCAGAACCCGCGTTCTGGAAGAAATTTTCACCGGTAGGGCCGCCAGCTTTAAGAATAACTTCTCCGATACGTAAAACTAAATCTTTCGCGTAGTTCTGTTTCGATGTGAAGTCTTTATACGTAGAAATGTTTCGTTTTAGTTGATTGAACTCTGATTCAATCTCTTTCATTTTGATATAGAAAACGTTCGCGTTGTTTAAAACGTTCATTTGGTATTGGCCGTCTTCACGTAGTTTAGGTGTCGCACCAATTTGGATACGGAAGATCCAGTCCGTCACGA
This sequence comes from Bdellovibrionaceae bacterium UBA2351, assembly GCA_002344565.1. Lineage (GTDB taxonomy): Bacteria > Bdellovibrionota > Bdellovibrionia > Bdellovibrionales > Bdellovibrionaceae > UBA2316. The sequence continues at coordinate 4,701 of DDTZ01000026.1, forward strand.
TTGGTGATAATTGAGTCAAAACATAGAACCCATTCAAAGGGTTGTCGAACTGACGTCCAGATTGAATTGGACTTGATTGAGCTTCGTTTTGTTTAGAACGACGGGCGCTCAGCTCATTCGTCATTTGCTTGAAGAGCAAACGACTATCGCGAGCCGAACAATACGACTCAGACGTAGTTTCCATGATACATTGGATGGATGTCATAAATTCTTGTTGATTTAGTTTTTGCAGAATTTGAGCGAAATGCTTATCACGCATATAGTTTGCGAGTTTTGAAATAGCGATGGCCGTCTGTGTACCCAGTTGATCTTGTCCAGATCCAACTAAAGCACCTAACATACTTACCGACGCAGCAACGGCTTGACCCATAGCATTTGTCTGAGTCAAACACTCTGTTAATCGAGGGAAGGAATCCACGGTTTGATTAAATAACTGAAAGCCACGGCCTACGACACGTGCACGTCGGTCACCCATGCTGCTCATTAGCTGTTGCTGTTCGGGTGCGCCTAATGCTGTAGGAATAGCATTGTTTTGATCGTTGCTTAGAGTTTTGATCTGAGCCAGTTTAAACAGGCGCCCAATGATATGATTATTCGTAATTGCGCTCAGTGCAGGATTTTCAAGTGCGGATGTGCGTAATGCTTTTACTTCTTGTTCTAAATCCCGTGCGTAGTTCTGTGAGCCACCCATTGATTTGTCGGTGGTTTCTAATGTGCCGCGGATTTCACCTAAAGAGCGCTGTAGGGATTCACCCAGGGCCTTACAGCTGGGGTCGTCACGCAATTGAGTTGTGATTTCACGTAGTCGCTGAGTCTGTGTTAGAGCTTCCTGAGTCCATGAACCCTGAGATGTACATGGCCCAGAGAAGTAATACGGACGCGAGTTGGTAGCGGCAGGTTCGCCGCCCATGATGCTATCTGGGAGTTGGGCCCAGACCATAGTACTAGTTAGAATTGTCAGTAACGTGAACTTCATAGTGACTGGGATAACTTCAATCCTTAGACCAACTCATATGTAATAAAAACCCATTTCGTTTCATAGATGTGTATAAAAATGATACACTTTTAGAGTGGTTGAATACTTTTACGCCAAATCCTTTTTTCCAAAAACCATTCGAGTAGGGGCCTTATTACTTATGGTGATCTTCATCATATCGTGCGCTGAAAAAGAGATCGTGACCAAGGCTCATCCATCGACAGGCGTAAATGATGTATTTGGAATCGATAATGGGATGCCTATTCGCGAAGTGCAAAAGAAACAGTTCTATTTTAAAAAATGCGAACTTGAATCGCGACGACCATTTCCCACTCGGGTAGAGTTTTCGTGCAATGAGAACTAGAAAATCCCCTCGGTTTTTCGTCTTCGAGTCTTGGCCTTTTTCTCTGCTTTAGATTGGGATCGAAATGCGGGACTTCTATTTTAAATGGGGTTTGCATGATTTGAAGGGCGGCCTCCCTGAACTGGCCGTCCGCCCTGCACCCGGTTGGCTACGCCAATTTCCAGACCGCAACCGATTTTTTCTGTAGATTGATGGTCATGGACGTAGCGACTGTTTCAAGGTTGGTAGATGATTTAGGTAAAAAAAAGCCGCTTATTCAGCGGCTTTTTAGTTTAAATTAGTAATATAAAAATTATCTTTTTTGGATGCTGAAAGCGACTTTCTTTAAACCGTTTGATTTAACAGCGTCGATGATTTCTGTTACCATTTCAAGAGTTACAGCTTTGTCAGCAACCAAGATAGCATTTGTATCTGGGTTTTGAGCTGAACGTTTGGCTGCTTCTGCGCGCAGTTGGTCTACGCTGACTGCTGTTCCGTCGACGAATAACTCGCCTTCTTTACCTACCGTGATTTTCATCGGTTTTTTGCTCTTATCGATATCTGTCGAAGACGACTTCGGCAGAGAGATATCAATCTTTGGTTGCATAACTAAAGGAGCCGCAACCATAAAGATGATTAGAACAACTAGGATGATATCAACTAGGGGAACAACGTTAATCTCTGTTAAGATTTCTCCGTTTTGATTTCCACCACCAGCCATGGCTTATACTCCTTTTTTAGTTTTTGAGTACATCATGCAAAGATCTTTAGATGCATCGATGTTTGTTAAGATCAAAGACACTTTCTTTTGGAAAAAGTTGAACGCGATAACTGCTGGGATCGCAAGCGCAAGACCAACTGCTGTCGAAACTAGGGCGTGGGCGATACCTGACATGACCACTTCGTTACCTTGGCCTGGAGCATTTCCAAGGTCGTTGAAGGCTTTCATGATACCCATAACCGTTCCAAGAAGACCGATATAAGGAGCATTTGAAGCGATTGTGCCTAGGATATATAAGTTACCTTCTAATTTAGGCTTTTCCATGCTTTTGAATGAGCTGAAAAGTTCATCTAAACCAGCAGCTGAATCATTCTTTTGGATGTGGTTTAAACCGTAAACAAGAGCACGGCCTTCAACTGCATCTTGATACTGAGTTAAAGTAGCTACTTTTTCTGGAGACTGAGTTTCGATAACTTCTCTAAATTTTTTCTCTAGAGTTTTACTGTTAGCGCCTAATTTTCTAAGAGTTAAGAAACGCTCTGCGATGATAGCGAAACTTACGATACTTAAGAATCCCATGAAGTATAGGATGAAATTTGCACTTGCTTCTGCGATTTTAAACATTGAATCCATTTGGTGTTGCTCCTTTTATATTTTTAAATTTTTGATTCTTTATTTTTAAATTTGTTATTAATTACATGTTGGCGTCGACTAATTTGAAATCCACTTGCACAAGGTGATTTCTCTTAATAATCGGTTGGCCAGACTCGTCTAAGAACGGTTTGTATTTAAACTTGGAAACCGCACGACGAGCTTCTGTTTCGAAAACATTTAGTTTTTCGCCGCCGACTACTTTTAAGTTCTCAACAGAGCCATCTTGAAGAATATCGACTTCTAAACGAACATTACCTTCAATACCCTGAGCTAAGGCTTCTTTAGGATATTTAGGCTTTACTTTGTAGTACGGAACATCTGTGAAGTTAGAATTACTAACGACCGTTGTTTTAGGTGCTTCTTTCGGAGCTTCCTTTTGTAAGCCGGCTACGTCTGAAGATGCATCTTGCATTTCTTGAGCAGCAGCAACCGGAGTTGGTTCGCTCTGAACAGGCTCGACATCAGGTTTTACTTCCACCTGATTTCTGTCTTGAACAATAGTAGGAGGCTCTTCAAATTCCTGAAGCGCGAAATCCACATATGTTTCTTCAGGCGGAGCTGGTTCACTCACTTTGAAGTTGCCATATTTTAAGGCAACTACGGCTAGGATATGTAAACCTATAGATAAACCCACCGAAATCGATGTGTTTTTGTTAGTGTCATAGTCGCTGGCAGACACTTTAGATTTGCTTTCTGTTTTTGCAACGTTTCCCACTGTCAGACTCCCTCCATAACATTCTCAAAGTACAGTCAGTTTAACCCCACACCCTGACTATACAAATTCCGAACCATCGTGTTCGGTGCCACATTGACTCAAGTCTTTGGCATTGATTTTGTTATCATAATCAAATAGATATCATTCGGGAAAGAAAAAAAGAGGGGAAAATCATGAAATTTTTACGTCATGGAGCGGTGACTCCAAACACTACATATAGTGAAAAAAGTATCTTACTCAGAGCGTCGCTAGCAGCACTGTTAAGCATCAGCTTAAGCGTTCCTGCTATCGCACAAACGACAACAACTACGACTATTCCGGTAACACCGGCAACGCCAGCTACGGCGCCCACACCAAGGGAAGTAGAGCGTGTTGAGGTTATCGGTACGCGTATCCGTCGACTGAATGTTGAGGGACCTTCTGCCGTAAAAACAATGAAGAAAGAACAGATGGAAGCGGCCGGTAATACCACCGTTTCAGATGCTCTTCGTGATACAAGTTCTGCATCTTTTGGCGTGACTCGGGAACAATCCGGCGGTAGTGCCGCGGCGACAAGTAACATCGGCCTTCGTGGTTTAGGTGCGACTCGTACCCTTATTTTGTTAAATGGCCAGCGTTTACCAAAAGATCCATCCACTGAAGCGGTAGACTTAAACTTAATTCCTCAGGCTGCGATCGAACGCGTAGAAATCTTAAAAGATGGCGCTTCCGCCCTATACGGTTCTGATGCTTTGGGAGGTGTTATCAATATCGTTACTAAAAAGAATTTTATCGGTAACGAATTCTCGATCCAAGAAACTATGCCAACTCGTCCGGGTGCAAGCAATCTAAACGCCTCTTTAGTGACAGGTGTCGCTTCAGACCGTTCTGACTTATTGTTAGCATTTAACTTCAATCGAAAAGAAAAGTTGTATGGTAAAGACCGTGATATAACTAAAGAAGGATTGTCACCAATCGGTACAGTGCCTGTTTATATGGATACAAATGGTAACTTCGCCATCAGCCCTACGGATACATGCCCTCCAGATTTGGTCAGAGACAATCCATACGGTCCAGGTCAGGCGTGTTATTTCCGTTACAACGAAATCGCTACGACTCGTCCAACAGTAAATCAATTGAGCTTATTGTCTGACTACACTTACCGTACAGACTCAAGTATCAAGTTCTACAACAGAAATATCTTTGTAAATAAAGACATCGACTGGTTATATGCACCAGCTCCGATCGATGTAGAAACATCGTCTGGAACGGCATCGGTAGCTAATGCACGTGAAATCCTTTATCGAGATCTTGCGGCGGGAAATCGTGATAACCAAGATACAGAAAGAAATTTTTCTACTGTGTTTGGTGTTAAAGGCAATGTGACTGATGTTTGGGAATTCAACTTCTCTATGGGGATGAGTCAAATCAGCCGTACAAACTTCGGTGCCAATGGTTACCTGGATAAAGAAGCATTAGATCGTATCATCAATTCTGGCGCATATGATCCTTTAAAAGCCCCGGGTTCTCGTGGCGATATTTCTCCAGCAAAATATGAAACAGTACAAAAATCTATTTCTGATCTATTCACTACGGACTTAGTATTCTCTGGTGAGGTCGGCGAAATGGAAAACGGCGCGATTTCAACAGCAGTTGGTATCAGCGCGTGGAACGAAAAATTAACTCAACGTACAGATACTAAATCATCTCGTGGTGTAATTATCGGCGGCGCGGGTTCAAACGATAGCGGTACTCGTGACGTTCAATCGACGTATGCAGAGTTCAGCATTCCAGCGACATCAGCTTTAGAAATTAACTTAGCAGCGCGCGTGGATAAATATTCTGACTTCGGTACCACGGCGAATCCAAAATTAGCGGCGAAGTACAAAGTTGGCGAAAGCACTTTATTACGCGCCTCTGTTGGGACAGGCTTCAAAGCTCCGACTTTGACTCAGTTATACGGAGCGAACTCTGATGGTTTCTTAATGTTCATCGATCGATACGCGTGTGCGAAAGCGGGTGGAACAGGTTCAGCTTGTAAAACGAACCAATACCGTGTCCAAGGCGGCGGTAATAAAAATCTTAAAGAAGAAAAAGCGATCACAGGTGGTTTAGGTGTAGTTTATGAAACAAGCGCTGATTTCTCTGTGAGCACCGATCTTTGGTACACTAAAATCGACAACGTTGTTGGTATCGACTTTGAAGCATTAACAGAAGCTGAGTTAAAAGGTGTTAACCCTGCTGATTACGGTGTAACTACAAATCGTAATGCGACTACGGGTCGTCTACAGCAAAACTCACCAATCAACGCTCCAAACTTGAACTTACAGCAAGAAGAAATTGCGGGTGTTGATATCAATGTAAGTGCAAAAGTTGCGGATTCATTTTTGGGGCACACATGGTCAGTAGAAGAAGATCTTGGTTACTTAGCATTCTACAATAAAGAAGGTTTCCCTGGAGCAGGTAAGCGAAATGTATTAGGCGAGTGGGGATATCCTAACTGGAGAAATACTGTGTCGTTAACAGCAAGACAGGACAAAATGTCTTACACTCTAGGTTTAAGAACAGTTCCATCTCAAAATGTATTGGATAGAACTAAGCCAGAAAAAATCACAGATATGAACGAACTGGATTTAACAATGGTTTACAAGCACTCAAAAACAGCGTCATTTCAATTGGGCGCGCGTAACATCTTAGACAGTAAACCTCCATATGATAAAAACGGTGGATCTGGTGGTGCTGCAGAAGTTAATAGTGATCTTTATGATATTAACGGTCTAACGATTTTCGCTGGTTATAGCCAGAAATTCTAATTTACGAATTTAAAAGATAAATAACGAATTCAAAAAAAGCCGAGGATAAACCCTCGGTTTTTTTTGCGCGCTGAATTGCAAAAAGTCAGCAGCTGACTTTTTAGCCGCGTTTCATAATTTTGCGGATTTCGTTTAGGGATTTCTTTGAATCGGCTGGGGTTAGGGTTGGTTTGTAGGCTAAGTTAATCCACAGTGAAAATGCTTTTTCTAGGTCCGGTAGGAAGGGTTTTGATCTTTCGGGTAGAGCGTTAGCGATACGCTGTAGCCATGTTACGGGGCCCTCGGTTTCTTTTTTCTGTAAATCAAATTTAGTGGCCCACTTGTTAATTTCTTCAAAGCATAGTTCAGAAAAGTTCTTCTTAATTCCGCGTCGTTGAAAAAGATTAATTAGTACTGAAACGGTAAATAAAAGAACCAAAACTAAAATCAACGCATTGCCAAGAGAGAGATTGAAACGCCTCAGAATATCTTTCTGTTTATCAAAGTCATATTCGAGTAAGAATGTGCTCCAGCGGTAGTTAACACTATCGAACCACATCGACAAGCGCGAGAACGTATCAGTACCGTTGAGTTTGTTCTTGATTTCTTCTTCCGTCAGCAGTTCATTCACGATCGAATTGTACATGTTAAAACCTAGCTCAATCCGTTGAGGCGCCACGACGGTAACTGGATCTACGGGGACCCATCGATTCTGCGAGTTTATAAACTCTACCCAGGCGTGAGCATCTTTTTGGCGTATAGTCCAAAAGTTACCTAACGGATTGAATTCGCCGCCGTGGTAGCCGACTATAACTCGCGCGGGAATTTTGCTTAGTCTAAAGAGTTGTGCCATTGCCGCAGCATAGTGCTCGCAATAGCCCGTCTTATACTTAAACAGAAAGTCGTACAGATTCAACTGAGGTTGCTCGCCAGGATTCAACGTATAGGTAAATCGGTTCGAGCCGAAATAATTTAGAATAGCTTTGCTAACCTGTTCAGGAGTTCGACTAGAATCTGTGATTTTTTTCACTAAGTCATGAAGCTGAGTTTGCTGTTCAGAGGTTAAAGTCGAGAGTTCTGGTTCAGGTAGGTTGCGATTGATAATAGCCTCGGAAACCTTAGGGCGTGCCCCTCCAAGAGACGCTTGAATAAAGGCCTTTTTTTCCAAGTAGGTATCAAATTTGAAATTATAGTTTGAATCGCGGTAGATACGCAGACCTTCAGCGCCCATGCTGTCGGTACCTTTAAGGGAGAACGCCTGATTTTTGTAGTGGGGTTCTAGAACGACATGATAGTCAACTTCGCTAGGAGCCTCGGACAGTGTAAATCCGTCTTCATTTCGTAGCGCCGTCCAATTCATTTGATTTGCTTTTTCTAGTGCCAACCCGCTGAAGTAGAGTTCCGATAAATTAAATCGATTGTGAAATAACTCGACACGCATTACGACTTCATTGTTTTGGCTCAATCGCGAAATTGAGCCCGGAGAAACCGTATCCGAAAAGCCAGACGAGCCATACCGAGAATTGGATGGAATCTCGAGAAGTGTTTTTGTGATTCGTGGAAGCATGATAAACATGGTTGCGGCCATCGGGATGGCTAAAAGAATCACTTTACCCAAATATTTTAGAGCGGCCGATCGACTGCCTTTGAGCCATTCATGAGGAAATAGGTTCATCGTCAAGATTGCGTAGATCGGTAAGGATAGAATCAAATACATCAAATCATACGAGAATAGGAATTTTGAACTGATTAAGAAGAAGCCGAGTAAAACCAAAAAGTCTTTTTCTGTATCGTCACTAAATTCGAGAGCCTTTAAACCCGAAAGAATGATGATGAAACTAGCGGCGGGCTCTTTGCCCATGAGTGTGCGGAAATCCATTAAGATTACGGCAAGGGCAAGGAAGGATAGAAAACCTGTAATCTTTCTTGAAGGAATGGTGAAGTCAAAGACATGGCAGAATAGGCGCCACAGCCAGAACAGAATGCCAAGGGAAAAACACCAAATCGGAACATCGGGAAACAAAAGTAATGTGGAAGTGAAAATGCAAATCGCTAGGCCAAGGTAGTCTTTGAAAAGTAATCGACTCATGTGAAATCCTTCGTCGATAGAGTACTCAGCTTTTCAAATACAGTTTCAAATTTTTTACGATCATCTAGAATGGCAACTTCATCGTTTTCGCTTCGAATGACAAATAAAGTATTCCATTTTTGAGCTTCGAAAATCCATTTTGTTAATTGTTTAATACGCTTTTCTAAATCCGGCATACTTTTAAAAAATTCTAAAAAATCAACAAAGCAAATACGCGAACTTTCTGTTTCGAATGTTTTGACAAAGAGTTTGTTCTTGCGGGCAAATACTTTCCAGTCTATGCGTCTGTAGTTATCATACGGAGTGTATTCCTTATGCCCCAGAAAATTGTCGGACTTGGAATCCAGCTGTGCGGACGTTAAGTCTAACTTTTTGCTTAGCTCGTCTTCGCTGCTATACGGAGGCTCCTGTGTGCCTTCACGGGCTGGGTAAACATAAAATGTTTCACCCCAGCTTAGGCGTTTCCATGAGTAAAAAAGATTGAAGGGAAATTTAGACGAGAGAGCAATTTTTGAATAGTTATACCGGCCACGATTCTTTTGGTTGAAGCTGAGCTCAACTGTCTTGAATGAGTTCGGCGGAATTTCGGCTACGGTAGTTTTTAGATCAAAATCTACGATCTCGATCTGAATGAAACGAGCATAATATTTTGAATGGTTATTTTGTAGGGTAACTTTGACTGATCCCAATTCGTCCTGAAAAAAATTACGTATGAAGTATTCAGAGACCTCGACGGACTTAATATTATTGTTGGTCAGGTGCATAGCGATGAACAAAATACTCGCGTAAAAAAATGCAATTAAATAGATCAATTGATTGGCATACGTGTAGGCCAATGCAAGCAAGACTAAAATGCCGCTACCAAAGTAAAAGCCAAAACGACTCGGAATAATAAATGGTCGTTTCTGTATTTTAGCCTTTAAGTCTGGTGTCCACTTAGACGGGAACTTTAGTGCCGTTAAGTATTTCTTCAGCCAACTTCTTTCCAATTTTGACTCCTTCAGATAGACCCAGGCGATGGCCCATCACTGCGACGAACACTTTTTGAACGTCTTCCGGAATGACATGATCTCGATCTTGAATATACGCGTATGACTTAGCCGCTTTGGACAGCGACAATCCACTACGAGTAGACAGTGGTGGGTAACTTTGATTTTTACGAGTGAAGTTAAGTAGTTCGTAAATGTATTCAGCTATAAGTGGTGAAACAAAAACCTTGCGAGCGTTGTCTTGATGCATAACGATTTCAGTTTTTGAAACCAAAGTTTTCAAATTCTTTAAAGCTAAACGCGCATCAGAGCCTTGGAATATTTTAAGTTCCGAATCTTTGTTGGCGTAGTTTAATTCGAAGGCCATTAGAAAACGATCTAATTGACTCTCTGGTAAGCTAAATGTGCCCACTTGCTGCTTAGGATTTTGAGTGGCGATCAGGATGAACGGTTTTGGTAGAGCGTAGGTGTGTTTGTCCTGAGACACTTCAAATTCTTCCATCGCTTGCAACAGCGCGCTTTGTGTTCTGGGATTCGCGCGATTAAGTTCGTCCGCTAAGACGAGATGTGAAAACAGTGGACCTTCAAAAAAATTAAATTCTTTTTTTTCGGGATCGTAAATGGAATTACCAATGATGTCTGAAGGAAGTAAATCATTAGTAAATTGAATGCGTGAAAATTTGAAATCTAATAGTTTGGCAAGAGCTTGAACAAGAGTCGTTTTGCCGACGCCCGGAACGTCTTCGATAAGTAAATGCCCTTCGCTTAAGATACACGTCAGGGCTAATAATGTTTCTTCGTCTTTATCTAGAATGACTTCGCTAGCGGATTTTACAACGTTTTGAAAAATGGATTTCATCCATTTAATTAGACATTAAAACTACTACCACATCCACAGTTTTTTGTAGCATTTGGATTATTAAAAACGAAGCCTTTGCCATTCAATCCACCAGAGTAGTCCAGTGTCATCCCGATGATGTATAGGTAGCTGCTCATGTCGACTACGACTTTAGTGTTGAATTGTTCAAATACTTTATCGCCAGATTTCATTTCAGAATCAAAATCCATCTTGTAGGATAAACCAGAGCATCCACCTTTTTTAACTTGTACGCGCAAGAAATGAGAAGTGTCGCGTTTTTCTTCAGATTTTAAAGTTTCAATTCGTTTAGCAGCAGACTCTGAAATTTGAATCATAATCAATGGCTCCAGTGATAAGCAGAATACCAAATCTGGCCTAGCCTTTCAATGGCTAAGTCGGACTACCTGATAAGGGACAGGGTGTTTGCCCCTATTTCAATTTTTCCTTTTAAATCAGCGATTTAGCGTCTTGAACCGCTCTAATGTGGTAGCGATATCTTCAGCCGTCGTGTAGCGACCAACACTTAATCGCAGCGTACGAGAGGCTTCTTCCGGAGTTAATCCAATTCCTTTTAGGACATGGCTAGCTGAAATTTTTCCTGTGCTGCAGGCGGATCCCGTCGACACGCCCACACCAGGGATGCGCAACGATAAATCGCCACCCAAGCGTTCTGGGAACGTGATGGATAAGTTGATGGGGCTGCGCTGTTTAATTTCGGACGGTCCGTTCAGCTGAATATCAGGGAAGATGTCTTTAAGTCCGTTCAGGAGTTGTTCAAGCAATTGATGATAGTGTTTTGTTTCGCTAGTAAAATTCGTTTGAATAATCTCGCATGCTTTTCCAATTCCAACGATGCCCGGTACATTTAACGTCCCAGAACGTTGGCCACTTTCTTGTCCGCCACCTAGGAATAAAGGATCGATATCTACAAATGGATCTTTGCGACGTTTGAAAAGAACACCAACACCTTTTGGACCATAAATCTTATGACCCGAGAATGAAAGTAAATCGATAGGTAGAGTTTTTAGATCCATCGGAATTTTGCCAACCGCTTGGGTTCCATCCGTATGAAAATAAATCTGATGTGAGCGTGCTAAGTTGCCAATCGCCACAACATCATTAATAGATCCAACTTCGTTGTTAACCCACATGATTGAAATTAAGCGTGTGTTGGGTTTAATTTTGGCTTTAACATCGTCAACACTGACTAGACCTTGTTTGTTAACTTTCAAGAAATCGACTTCGACACCAAGTTCCTGAATATACTTCAGGCTGTTTAAAATAGAATTATGCTCAATCTCGCACGAGATAATGTGTATTTTCTCGTTGGGGGATTTGCGTTGCAAATGATGTATTAAGCCGAACAACACCCAGTTATTGCTTTCGGTAGCGCCTGAGGTGAACGTGATTTCTTTGTTGTCACAACCAATTAGGTTTGCGACTTGAGAGCGCGCGGTATTGACCGCTTTATCTGCGGCCCATCCCCAGGGGTGACCTTGAGAGGATGGATTACCGAAATCATCTTTTAAAAATGAAATCATGGATTCAAGAACTTTGGGATCTACCGGAGTAGACGAATTATAATCTAAATAAATCGAAGGACTAGTCATACTTGTTCATTATAGAGTCTTCCCGTAAAATTCATAGTGAAAAGGATCAAATGACACAACTTAGAATCCCATCCTATTTTACTAAAGCTAGACCCGCGGAAGGTTTCTTCGACTGGAAGACGTTCGATAGTGAAATTCTTGATAACGAACAAAAGTCTTTTTTTAAACGCTCGGGACTTGAATTTCCAGATTTTTGGTCGTCATTTTCGATTGATATTACCGCCAGCAAATATTTTCGCTTGGTCAATGGAAAGCAAGAATCATCGTTAAAACAACTCGTCGAACGTGTAACAAAAAAACTGAAATCAGAAGCGGTGAAGCAAGGTTACCTGGATTCAAAAACCGCGCGAGTATTTGAAAACGAATTGAAATATATTTTATATAGTCAGCGAGCCGCTTTTAATAGCCCCGTTTGGTTTAATTTGGGTGTATTTAAGCAGCCGCAAACATCTGCCTGTTTTATCCAGAGTGCCGGTGACTCATTAGAAGAGATTTTTGACCTACTAAAAAACGAAAGTCAGATTTTTAAATATGGCTCGGGATCGGGAAGCAATTTCTCTAATTTGCGGAGCTATCATGAGAAATTGGATACGGGCGGGTATTCGTCAGGCTTACTTGCATTTCTAAATGTTTTTGATACTGCAGCCGGCGCGATTAAATCCGGTGGAATCACTCGGCGCGCGGCAAAGATGGTCATCGTCGACATCGACCATCCGGAAATTGAAGACTTCATCGAATTAAAATCGAAAGAAGAAGACAAAGCAGATGCTTTGTTAAAGGCTGGATTTAAGGGCGACTTCGAGGGCGAAATTTTGTCATCCTTGAAAGGCCAGAATGCGAATAACTCGGTTCGTGTTACCGACAAGTTTATGAAAGCTGTTGAGCAAGGTAAGGATTGGGCTCTGCGCGCACGCAAAAATAAAGCTGTTTTAAAAACACTACCGGCAATTGAATTATGGCAGCGAATTGCAAAGGCAGCTCATCGCTGCGCAGACCCAGGTCTACAATTTCATGATACGATAAATAAATGGAACCCGTGTGCCCAGACGGATCAGATTTATGGATCAAACCCATGCTCTGAATTTATGTTTTTAAACGATACTAGTTGTAATTTGGCTTCGATTAATCTAATTCATTTTTTGGACGAGGATAATAATTTCCGATTGGAAGAATTTCAACATACGATTAAAATTATCTTCCTTGCGCAGGAACTGTTGATTGATTTTTCTAAATACCCAACAGAAAAAATAGGTGTAAACTCACATAATTTTAGACCGCTTGGTTTAGGTTTTACTAACTTGGGATCCTTTTTCCTAAAATTAGGGATTGGGTATGACAGTGACACGGCCAGATCATGGGCATCATTTATCACCTCGCTTATGACTTCGGAAGCATACATCAGCAGTCATCAGTTTGCAAAAATCCGAGGTCCCTTTAAATATTATAAGAAAAATAAGAAGAGTTTTACTCGCGTGATGAAACAGCATGCGAAAGAAAATGATAAAATTCAATGGACTCTATTGCCAACGCAATTCAAAGAGGTTTGCCGTGCTAATTGGTCCGAAATAGTGAAATACGCTTCGGGTAGAGGCTTTCGAAATGCTCAAGCAACGGTCATTGCACCGACTGGTACGATAAGTTTTTTCATGAATGCAGAAACCACAGGTATTGAGCCCGAATTTTCATTTATCAAATATAAAAATTTGGTGACGGGGAAAAAAGACGGAGCCGGTGTTAAGGTTAAATTTGTAAATCAATATTTCGAAGAGGCACTAAAGACATTGGGATATACGCCGACTGAAATTGAATCAATTAAAGCTAAATTGCTAAATACGGGTTATTTAGATGAAAAGCTTCTAAAAAACCCCACTCATAAAAAAGTATTTCAAACGGCGGTTGGGGCGGATCCTATTTCGCCCGAAGCTCATTTGAAAATGATGGCAGCGGTGCAACCATTTGTGTCTGGCGCTATTTCTAAAACAATCAACTTGCCTTCTCGAAGTACGATAGAGGACGTCCAAAATGCCTATTATTCAGCTTGGAAGCTGGGGCTGAAATCGGTGGCGATCTATCGCGACAAGAGTAAGTTGGCGCAGCCTTTAGAAGCACTTGAGGGGCCGAAGTGTGGCGATTGCAATAGCCCAACGGAACTACGTGGTGGATGCTTCGTGTGTTTAAACTGTGGAACCAGCATCGCGTGCGGTTAGTCGACGTAGCGTAGAAACAGACCGTTTGTTAGGAAAATCATGTTGACCAAGTCTTCGCCAGTTTTCATGTTGGAAAGACCGGGTTGAATTTCTACATGGCTTTCTTCCAAGGTTTTTACTTTTTCTTTAATTAAAACCCAAGATTCCGGGTTTGACGGTGCATAGTTTTGCAACTGTGTTGCTGCGGAGTGAAACATTTCTCCATTAGCTAGCGAATACGCGTTTTGTAAAATACGTAGAGTATTGAAGAATTCTATTAACATTGAACTGAGTGCTGGCGTTCCTGAGAGTGTATAGGACATTGATTTTAGTTTCTGGTGAATTTCTGGATATCGCGATTGAACGGCTTGAAATGGAACGGCAACGGTCGTTTTGATCGTCAAGGTTGACGACAACGCCACATCTTGAATATCTAAACCTGAGCACACAAAACCATTCAT
>DDTZ01000162.1:0-1352 GCA_002344565.1 Bdellovibrionaceae bacterium UBA2351
CTGACTCCCAAGACTAAAATGGCTTTGTTGACCTTCGATGCCGTCGTCTACCTTTTAGTGATTCATTTATTTTCTTGGTTTCGTCTAAACGAGTGGGGACTGTATTTTGATTCGATTGGGCTTTGGTTTATCACGTTGTCGTTAGTCGGTTTTAGTTATGTTTTTGGGGCGTATGATGTTGAGCCCCATCATCGATTTAAAGATATCTTTCTGAGACAACTGTCTAGCTTTGTTGCTGCCATCGCGTTTGTTCTGACTGTAAACTATTTATTAAGCAAAGATCGGTCTGGGATTTTTGGTCGCGGAATCTTGATTGGATCTACGATTCTGTTCGGTATAGCCTCAATGTCATACCGGCGAATACTGTGGGGGATCCTTTCTGCTAGGGCAGGTAAGACGTCGTATTTGTTTTTGGCCGCTGGTGCTCATAATCTTTTTATTGAAAACGAAATCGTTAAAAAATTTAAGCTCAACTACGAAATTTTGAATTGGCAACCTTCGGATTCGCTAACGAAGCTGCACCAAGATTGGCAGGCTATTGTGGTTTCCTTACCTTCAAATTTATGGAGTCAGGAACTGACAGATCAGTTGATGCAGGCTCGTTTTGCCGGTAAAGAAATTCTAAATCTATCCCAATTCTTTGAAGAGATTGAAAAAAAGGTCCCAGTCGACTTTCTAAGTCGTGAGTGGTTCATTTTTGAAAAAGGCTTTGATCTGTTTAGAAATCCGTTAGGCTTAAGAGCTAAACGTATTTTAGATCTAATTTTAGCTTTGATTCTTTTGTTCTTTACTTGGCCTATTATTCTTCTGTTTGCGATTTTAATTAAACTGGAATCGCGTGGCCCGGCTTTTTATAGCCAAGTTCGCACAGGTCTTAATGATCGTGATTTCACTATTTACAAAATGCGCTCGATGGTCACGGATGCTGAAAAGCAAGGGGCTCAATGGGCAAAGAGCAACGACTCTAGAATAACACGGATCGGAAAATTTATTCGACTCACTCGAATTGATGAATTGCCTCAGCTTTGGAACGTGATCAAAGGGGATATGAGCTTTATTGGTCCTCGCCCAGAACGCCCTGAATTCAACGTTGAGCTGGAAAAACAGATTCCGTTTTTTCGCCTTAGACATTTGGTCCGCCCAGGTATTACGGGATGGGCGCAAGTGATGTACGCCTACGGTGCTAGCGTGGAAGACTCGAAACAAAAATTGCAATTTGATTTGTATTATATTAAAAATTTTAGTTTCATACTTGATATGCAAATTATATTTAAAACGATCCGTGTCGTCCTTTTTGGTAAAGGTCGATAGGTTTCGATAAAGGTAGTAACGAAATTGAAAGTTATAGAGCA
>DDTZ01000162.1:1635-5300 GCA_002344565.1 Bdellovibrionaceae bacterium UBA2351
AGAGCATTGCAGCCGTCGAACCCGCCCGAATTCAGTTTTGAAATCGTGCCTCCGCCTCGTGGTCGTTCAGTTAAGGACATTATTGATATAGCCGAAGACCTGAGCCAATTAGATCCGCCGTGGATCGACGTCACTAGCCATGCTTCGAGTGCGTACTATCATGAAAATCCAGATGGTTCGATTGTTAAGCGCACCTATAAAAAACGTCCAGGTACATTGGGCATTTGCGGTATTATTCAAAATCGTTTCCGTGTGGACACAGTGGCCCATATTCTGTGTCAGGGATTCACGAAGGAAGAAACGGAAGACGCATTAATCGAGCTTAATTTTTTAGGTATTCACAACGTTCTGGCTTTGCGTGGTGACAGTTTAAATTATAGTAAAGAGATTTCTAAAAATCGCACGGTGAATCAGTACGCATCGGATTTAGTGACCCAAATCAAAGGAATGAGTACCGGGCAGTTCATCGAAGAGATCTCTAACAGTGAGCCGCTTGATTACGGCATTGGTGTAGCCGGGTATCCCGAAAAGCATTTTGAAGCCGCCAACTTTAAAACAGATATTCAATTCCTAAAAAAGAAAGTGGATGCAGGTGCTGATTATATTGTAACTCAAATGTTTTTTGATAATCAAAAATACTATGCGTTTAAAAAAGCGTGCGTAGAGGCAGGCATTACGGCCCCGATTGTTCCTGGTTTGAAAATCATTAAAAATGTAGCTCAGCTTAAATCAGTACCTAAAACATTTAGCGTGGATCTGCCAGAGCCCCTTGTGGACGAAATTACCAATGCGCCTGAGCATGTTGAAGAAATTGGTCGCCGCTGGGCCTTAGCGCAAGTTGAAGACCTTATTAAAAATGGTGAAAAGAATCTGCATTTCTACATTATGAACGATGCCGGTCTTGTTATCGACCTAGTTAAAAAGTTTAAATAAATTTTAAAAAGGATTACGGATTTGAATCAATCTTGGGTTTCCCCAGCCGATTTTATTAAGACTCCTACGTTACTTGAGCTAGAAGAACGCTTAAAGCGCGAGATTTTGATTATAGATGGCGCGATGGGAACGATGGTTCAGCAGTATAAGTTAAGCGAGGCTGACTATCGGGGAACTCATTTCCCAAATCCAAAGAAAGATCTTAAAGGTAATAACGATCTTTTGTGTATTACGCGTCCGGAAGTTATCTATGAAATTCACATGCAGTATCTAGAGGCTGGCGCGGATATTATTGAAACCAATACCTTTAATGGCACTACGATTTCGCAGGCGGACTATGAGCTAGAAACCTGGGTCGATGAAATTAACCGTCAAGCCGTGCGGATCGCTAAACGCGCTCGTGATGATTATTTTAAGAAAACAGGTCGTAAAGCCTACGTAGCGGGAGCTTTGGGGCCCACTAACAAAACGGCGTCGTTGTCCCCGGATGTGGAACGACCAGAATTTCGTGGCGTTACTTTTGATGAATTAGTGGCGGCCTACTACGGACAAGCCAAAGTTTTTATTGATGAAGGCGTCGATATCCTTTTGCCGGAAACTACGTTTGATACTTTGAACTTAAAAGCCTGCTTATACGCGATTGAAACTTTGCAAGAAGAACATCGTAAAAAATTTCCGCTGATGTTATCTGTAACGATCACTGATTTGTCGGGCCGAACGTTATCTGGTCAGACATTAAAGTCATTTTGGTTTAGCGTACGTCATTCTCGTCCTTTGAGTGTTGGGATCAATTGCGCCCTGGGTGCTAGTGATATGCGCCCGTATATTCAAGAGCTGGCGGAAATGGCCGATTGTTATATTAGCTGTTACCCCAATGCGGGGCTACCGAATCCGTTGAGCCCAACTGGCTACGATGAGACACCAGAATCTATTGCCGCTGAACTTGGAAAAATGTCTAAAGCCGGTCATGTGAATATCGTTGGTGGCTGCTGTGGTACGACACCAAAACATATCGCCGCTATCGCGCGTAACCTTAGACAGGATAAACCTCATGTTGTTTCTGATAAACCG
This sequence comes from Bdellovibrionaceae bacterium UBA2351, assembly GCA_002344565.1. Classification (GTDB taxonomy): domain Bacteria; phylum Bdellovibrionota; class Bdellovibrionia; order Bdellovibrionales; family Bdellovibrionaceae; genus UBA2316. The sequence goes on from DDTZ01000162.1 coordinate 3,640, forward strand.
GTGCGCTTTCGTTTATCTGGCCTAGAACCGTTAGAAACACCAACAACGGGTGAACGATCGTTCCTGATGGTGGGCGAACGCACGAATGTTACCGGTTCACCAAAATTTGCTAAACTGATCAAAGAAAACTCATTGTCGGGCGGGCTGTCAATTGCGCGCCAGCAAGTGGAAAATGGCGCCAATATTCTAGATATTAATTTTGATGAAGGTATGCTGGATTCAAAAAAACTAATGGTCGATTTCTTAAACCTGATTGTTTCAGAACCCGATATTTCAAAAATCCCTATCATGATTGACTCGTCTAAATTTGAAGTCATTCAAGCTGGGTTGAAATGCCTTCAAGGTAAAAGTGTCGTTAACTCGATTTCCTTGAAAGAGGGCGAAGCTGTGTTTTTGTCGCAAGCGCGGGAATTGCAGAAACTGGGCGCTGCCGTAGTCGTGATGGCGTTTGATGAAGAAGGGCAAGCGGCTACATATGAAGATAAAGTTAAAATTTGCACTCGTGCTTTTAAGTTACTAACTGAAAAACTAAATTTTCCAGCAGAAGATATCATCTTTGATCCGAACGTGCTTACGGTCGCGACGGGGATGGAAGAACATAATCGTTTTGGCTTAGATTTCATCGAAGCACTAAAAGAAATTAAAGAAAAATGCCCTGGTGTGCTGACGTCTGGGGGTATTTCCAATTTATCGTTCTCGTTCCGTGGAAATAATAAAGTACGTGAGGCTATGCACAGCGTGTTTTTATTCCATGCCATCAAAGCGGGTCTCGATATGGGGATCGTAAACGCCGGAATGCTAGAAGTATATGAAAACATTGATCCTGAATTACGTCGTTTATGTGAAGCTGTTATTTTAAATCAATCCGCAGATGCTTCTGAAAAACTTATCCAGTGGGCCGATGCCAATATGGGTAAAAACATCGATCTTACCGATTCTGGTGTCAAGAATTCGGGCAAAAACGAATGGCGTGGGTTTTCATTAGAAAAACGTATTGAACACGCGCTGGTTAAGGGAATTGATGATTTCATCACCGAAGATACGAAAGAAGCAGTAGAAAAATATAAACGCCCATTAAATGTGATAGAAGGTCCTTTGATGGATGGAATGAAAGTCGTTGGTGAATTGTTCGGTCAAGGCAAGATGTTCTTGCCTCAAGTCGTGAAGAGCGCGCGTGTGATGAAAAAAGCGGTCGCTTACCTTGAGCCGCTTATGGATGCTGAAAAGGTAACCTCGAGCCAACAACCCGTATTTGTGATCGCTACTGTAAAAGGGGATGTTCACGATATCGGTAAAAACATCGTCGGTGTCGTGCTTGCGTGCAACGGGTACAAGGTCGTCGACCTCGGCGTTATGGTATCAATTCAAAAAATTCTGGAAGAAGCTAAAAAACACAAAGCCGACATTATTGGCTTATCCGGTTTAATTACGCCCTCACTTGAAGAAATGATTTTCAACGCCCAGCAATTCCGTGATTCTGGCTACAATGTCCCGTTATTAATTGGCGGAGCAACGACATCCAAAGTGCATACGGCCGTGAAAATTGATCCGCACTATCCGGGACCTGTTGTTCACGTAGGCGATGCTTCGCTAGTTGTCGAAGCGTGTTCGCAATTATTAGGTTCTCAGAAAGATGTCTTTCGTACGAAAATTAAAGAAGA
>DDTZ01000150.1 GCA_002344565.1 Bdellovibrionaceae bacterium UBA2351
GATAAAGACGATCAAATCGAACTTGAGATTTATTTGTATCATGTCCCTAAATCCGGCTTAGTTTTTGGGAAAAAGTATCGCGGACCAAAATCGACGCTTAGAAAAATTGCCCATACATTCGCAAATGACGTTCTGAAAAATTTAACAGACAAAAGCGGCCCGTTTAATTCAAAGTTTGTTTTTTCGAGCGACCGCGGGGGCGGCAAGTTTCGCGAAATCTACACAATGGATTGGGATGGTGTTGAAATCGAAAAACTGACTAACCATAACAGTATCGCACTTTCCCCGGCATGGTCGCCAGACGCGAAAAAAATTGCGTACACAGCCTACGTGCAAAAAAAATCTACAAAAATGCGTAATGCAGATTTGTTTCTATTTGATCTAGAAAAAAGCAAACGTACAAATTTATCTTACCGTACAGGTATCAACTCGGGCGCAGCTTTTACACCAAATGGAAGTTCTATCCTGTTGACGATTTCTCAAGGCGTGACCCCGAATATTTTCAAAATCAATCTTGAGGGTGAAATTCAAGGTAAAATCACCAATGGTCCCGGAAATGCTTTAAACGTCGAACCCGCAGTGAGCCCCGATGGCAAGAAAGTGGCTTTCTCTTCGGATCGTAGTGGTAAACCGATGATTTATGTGATGGATATCGACGGCTCTAATGTTACGCGCATTACATTTGGCGGCGTATTTAACTCGGCGCCCGCTTGGTCACCAGACGGCAAAAAGATCGCTTTTGCGGGACAAGACGCCGGAAACTTTGATATTTTCGTAATGGATTCAAGTGGCCAGAATATTACTCGAGTTACCTCGGCTAAAAAACCGAACGGTAAAGCCGCAGACAATGAAGATCCTCATTTTTCTCCGGATGGCCGTTTTATCGTGTATACCAGCAATAGAACTGGCAAAAATCAAATTTACTTCTCTACCGTCGACGGCTCAGAAGAGCGCAGAGTCACTCAGGATAGCCATAATTATTATAAGCCTAAATGGTCGACATTTTTGGACTAACAGGAGGGCGCAGTACGCTGCGCATCTTGACCCGATTTCGGGACCTCGCTAACACCAAGCCATGAACACTCAGAATATGAAAGTTAGGCAATTAAGAAAAATTATCTGGATCTATATACTCGCGTTTTTTATCGTGGCATTTAATACGCACCAGCGCTCTCACGATGGTTCAACAACAAGCAAAACCTCTCTACAAAGGACAAAATAATGGAAGCTCACTTTGAAACAAATCTAGGTAATTTTAAAATCAAATTATTTGAAGATAAAACACCGACCCTAGTAAAGCACTTTGCCGGTTTAGTTGAGGGCACAAAAGAATGGAAAGACCCTAAAACGAACACAAATGTAAATCGCCCGTTCTATGATGGGTTGATTTTTCACCGTGTTATCCCTGATTTTATGATCCAATTCGGCTGCCCACTGGGTAACGGTACGGGTGGACCTGGTTACAACGTAAATGACGAGTACCATCCCGATTTGAAACACGATCGTAAAGGCCTATTATCAACAGCAAACATTGGCCGCCCAAACACTAATGGTTCGCAGTTTTTTATCACTGTAGCCCCTACGCCTTGGTTAAACGGCGGACATTCTATCATCGGTGAAGTCACTGAGGGATATGACATTGTTGAAAAGATCTCTAAGACACCAAGAAACGGACAAGATCGCCCATTAGAAAACGTTGTTATCAAGTCTGCTAAAATCGTTAAATAAAAATTTCGATATAAAAAAGAAAAAAGGCCGGTTTATAGCCGGCCTTTTTATTTAGATCTTAAGAAATTAACTCAGGTATTAAGAGTTACATTTACTTTTCCACTCATCACGCTTTAATTCAACTTGCTTACGTTGTTCAGCAGTTAAATCTTTAGTTGATGTTAGAACTTTTGATTTACCTTCACCTTTATCAGCTAGGCTCTCGAAACCTTTCTCGCTTCTGATAACATTCAAGATACCTACTAATTCGATTTCATTAGCAGTGATTGCATCTTGCTTTAAAACATATTTTTTATACGTTAAAAGATTCGTAGCCGCTAATTGAGCTTCGTAAGTACCAGAAACTTCAGACATAGAAACATCTGAATTTTTAAGTAAACGTTTAACAACGTCTTGAACATCAGAATCTTTCATGTCAGATAGACGCTCTAAAAGACCTTTCATGTGTTTACCAGAATTTCTAGTCGCTTGGTCTGAACTCTTTAAAAGAGTATTTAGGTGACCGCCGAAAGCAACTTTCGCAAGAACGTCTTCTTTAAATACTTCGTTTAAACCTGATTCTAATTTAGCTGGATCTGATTTACCTTCTGATACTGTCGTTAATAAATCTTCGATGATCTTTTTGTTAGCTTCTTTGCCTTGTAGCTTAGAAATAGATTCCATTTTAGCTTTAGTTTCAGCTGGGATCTCTTTCGCCGCCTTTTGAGCGAATACTGATGAAGAGAATGCTAATAATGCTACTAGAGTTACCAATTTTGCTTTCATTTAATGTCTCCTTATTTTAAAACATTTATTTTTTAAGTTTAAATCTTCAGTTTCTATCTATTCATTTAAAGTGCCAGTCGAACGTGATTTAATTGAACCCTATTTCAACTATAACCCTGGGCTGTCCAAAGTTTAGTCATTAGGGACGTCAATTGCCTAACAACCTCCCCCGCCAGTCACGCCAGCCGCGGATTTGGTTTTGATACAGTCTTTACGTTTCTGTTCACGTTGCGCTTTTTCAGCTAAACGTTTTTTTTCCTCTGGATTATCTTTAAGTGAATACTCTAGCGCCGCATTTCTAGCGAATTGAATAGTCGATAGTGTCGCTACTAATTCTCTAGCTATTTGATTCATCTGGTTCTTTGTAAACTCGATGATTCTTAGCGGTTTTGCGCGTTCGCCTTTAGAATCTGTCACCTTGATTTGCTTCGCTAAATTATCAATTTCTTCTGACATTGCTTTTAGTGATTCATCAATTTTCTTCTCTAGAGCATCGACTTGTTTTTCATCCATTTTCAAGTCAACCACAGCGCGATCTTTACCATTTAAATCCGGCTTGTTAACGACTTCGGCATTTTTCATTGCCGCCTCTAAGCTAGATAAAATTTCCTCATTCATTAGCTGGAACTTAAACAATCTTGGAGCCACACCAGTTTTGATCGAGTTCAAGTCCTGTTGGAATGGACGCGCTTGGAAAGTAACGATATCCGAAGGCGCCGCTTGTTTCTTGTAGGTAGCCTTCATGTCATCCGCTAATTTATTTGATGTATAAAGCTTCTGTACGGCATCCGCAGGAAGATTGTTTCTTAATACCTCTGCTAACACTAGCGAGTATACACGAGACTCTTGTAGTGATGAAGTTACAACAGAGTTTCTTACGATTGAGGAATGCAGCGGTAATCCCAGTAAAGTCCCGACGTCTTTAAATTGGGCCTCTAAGAATTTGACCGCAATGGTTTCGTACTGAACTTTGAATGTTTCCAATTGTCTAGAAACTTGGTTTTCCACATATTTTTCCCACCAGTCAGACATGCTGATTAATGGTTGTTTTAAAAGTTCCGCCCGTTTTTGTGCGTCTTTTTCCTCTAATTCATACTGGGTCGACGTCGTAATATTTTTCATTTCAGCCGTTAAGTTCTTGTCAATAACGTTGAACGCACCAGCATACCTTTGATTTTTAGCTTCATCGACAATCCATTGATTGTACAGAGATCCAGATGAATTAAATTTCAATTTATCAGAACAAATATCTAATTTTAAATTGTCATTAACGATACGTGGTGGAATGAATAGGTCTCTGAAACCAAGCATTCCGTAGCCATACACGTTGCCAAGAGTATTATCAGAAATCGCTTGGCCTTTTTCGGCATTCGGACCGCATAGCATGTAATAATATAAATAATCCGTTTTCTTTTCGAATCTGAATTGTGTGCTCAATCGTATGTTTCTGTAAAACTCAGGCAATTCAACACGTTTTACTAGGTCTTTGTTCGCTTCATGGCTTTCGAAAGCATATGGGAAACCTTGACCATAGAATAATAACGGCGCTGGGTATCCCATTTTATTTAGATGTTCACGCAAGATAGCCTGAAC
>DDTZ01000060.1 GCA_002344565.1 Bdellovibrionaceae bacterium UBA2351
CTCGTGTTAAGGGGAGCAGGTCAAGGTCATAGTTCATTTAGCTATTCAAAATAAAAACACTCATTTTCTGCTTATTGATTTGAAAGGCGGCCTGGAATTCTCACTCTTTGAAAATCGAAAACAGTTTGAGGTTGTTCCTAGTGTCAAGGTGGCGATCGCGCACCTAAACAAGATCGAAACAAAAATAAATCAAAGACTTGAATTCTTAAAAGCTCAGGATTGCAAAGACGTCGACGCTTACTATTCAAAAGCTAACAAACCCAAAGATGCCATCGACCTTAACAGATTCGTGGTGGTGATCGACGAAGCAGCAGAAATGTTTTTGGCTGGACACCACGCAAAAGCAAATGAAATTCAGCAAGCTCGTGGCGTTTTGAGTAAAATTGCACGTCAAGGCCGTGCACTGGGAATTCACCTTATCGTTGCAACCCAAAGACCCGACGTCAAATCCCTGGACCCTCAGGTGAAAGCAAATCTCGTTGGAGTAATATGTTTTCAGATGATGAACGACGCTTCCAGTATTGCTGTACTTGGAAATGGTAGAGCTACTGACCTTCCTAAAGTACCGGGTCGTGCGATTTGGAAAAACGGCGCGGATATGATTGAAGTACAAACTCCGTACCTGGCACCCGAGCTTTTAGATAGCCTAATTGGAAAACCTGACAACACATCGAAATCAAAAGAGGCAGCAGACGTCGATTCTAAACATTCAAATGAAGAAGTGACTGCCGATATCGAACCGCTACACGATAGCTCAAACCCAAAGGGATAAGCATGAAAGAAAATATTCTTATAACGGAAAGAGATTTTTTGATTCTGAAATATTTATGGAAATGGAAACTACTTTCGACCAAGGCAATTTCTATTAAATTTTTTCCGAATTCGAATGATGACACCGCTTACAAGCGAATGATGCTTTTAACGAAAGCTGGTTACCTGAAGCCCCGTTATGTAAATGACGAAAGTCCTCGGGGGCAAATTCGCCAACAAGTATGGGGATTGAATCGAAAAGGATTTCATCGTATTCTTCAATATCTAGGCGAACTAAAAATCAAAGGATACTTCTCTTCCAATTCCACTCATGATTATTTGGCAACATCGCTCCATCTCGGAGAATGGCTAATGAGACAGCCGCCAGATAGCCAAACCTGGAGCGAGCAAGAGTTAAATTCGATTCCAACAGAACTGTGGCCCAATTGGGTTCCCAAATCAGACCTTCACCGCCCCGATGGATTTACTGCATTCAACTATAAAAATCGTCGACACATAATTGCCTTTGAAGTCGAACTAAATGTCAAATCTTCAGCGAGGTACGAGGCGATTGCCGCCTACTACGATAGCTGTGATGAAATCAATCACGTTATCTGGCTAGTAAAATCAACTGGAAACTATAAGTCCATCAAAAAACATCTTATTAAGCATGGGCTTAGAAACACTGACAAACACAAATTCATCAGTCTTAAAGATTTTGAGAAGACAGGCTGGAATTCCAACTTCATAGAATCAGAAAATGCCGCATTGAAACTTCAAGATCTAATATTAACTCTACCTCCGACAATGCCACGACAAACCCCTCCCGGCCTTCTGACTCTTGAAATGTTAGACGCCCGAAAAAGACCTAAAATTACAAGAACTTGCAAATAATCAAAATTTCCCAATTGTCCTGCCCTATATAACTCATCCTTTCGTCTTCGTACTCAATCAAATCAATCCACATCAAATCTCTCGAAACCAGTTCCAGATTCATTTCACTCAAATCAAACAAGAAGAATTGGAGACACTAAACTAAAAAAGAAAGGAATTTGAATGTTAGAAAAAAAAGAAATTGCGGCTCTCATGATACTACCTCTGATACTGAACGCATGTTCAACAGCTCCTAAATCAATGTTAACCGGGGCAATTGCCGGAGGAGTTGTCGGAGCTGGGGTTGGTCAGGCTCACTCTCAAAATTCCGGAGGAACCGCAGTCGGAGCAGTTGTAGGCATGGGGCTGGGCTCACTAATTGGATACCTCTCACACAAAGATAAAATGAAAAACCAAGAGCCTAAAGTTATTGGTGATAAACCAATTGAAGACTGGTCCCCCTCGATAACAAAACCAAAGATCCGATCTTACATGGTTCCAGACACAATTGATGGGAACAAGTACATTAAAGGCCATCGAGTGTTCGTTCTCGAAAGCCCTGGCGAATGGTCTAAGGACTAAAATTTCAAATCAAGAGCCACCGAAATTACATCAAGGATAACTTGTGAACTTTACCATTCTCAACGGCGATTCTCGTGAAGTGCTGAGATCACTACCACCTATTTCTGTAGATTCTCTTTTAACGGACCCTCCTGCAGGCATCGGTCTTAGAGGTCTATCATGGGATTCTAGTAACGGCGGAAGACAACAATGGATTTCATCGATGACTGAAATTTTCGCCGAATGTTTCCGGGTTTTAAAACCGGGAGCACATGGCTTCATCTGGGCAATACCTCGTACATCGCATTGGACAGCCACTGCTCTCGAGGATTCTGGTTTCCAGGTTCGAGATGTCGTTACCCATATATTCGGCAGTGGCTTTCCAAAAAGCATTGCCATCGATAAATCCATTCAAAGATCAAAATATTTAGACACCGAGGATCTCTATAAAGCGACAGATTGGATTCGTAAAAGAAGAGACCAACTAAAATTAACGAATCGTACAATGGATGAAGTCGCTGGCGTTACAGGTGGGGCATGTCATTGGACCGCACTTCCTCCAAATGGAAATCCTCACGTGCCGACTTACGAAAGGTGGATCAAACTTCGTCCCCTGCTCGGTCCCGCACCAGAGTGGCTAGAAGAAATGATAAAACCCAGTTGGGTCGAACCAGAAAATTGGAACCTCGGAAAATTTAAAACCCAAAATAGTTCCCTCTCAGAAAAATGGAAAGGCTGGGGAACTTCGCTGAAACCAGCGAGTGAGCATTGGATTCTGGTTCAAAAGCCAATATCAGAACACAACATATCTGCGAATGTTCTTAAGTATGGAGTTGGCGGTATTAACATTGACGAAGCTAGAACGCCGGTAAATGGCAAAATCCCATCTACCTCAAACTTGAATTTCAAAAACGGAGGGTTAATTTGGGAGACCTCTGAACGTAGCAAAACGTCCGTGTATCACCAACACCCAAAGGGTAGATTTCCTTCCAACCTTATCATCACGAAGTCAAACGAAGGAATTTGCCCAGCGAAGCTCATAGACGACCAGGGAGAACGCGAAGTCGAAGTATCCAAATATTTTAAACTTTTCTCTCCCGATATTCCTTTCTTCTATTCAAAAAAAGCTAATCAAACTGAGAAGGAGATATTCAACACGCATCCTACTGTAAAGCCAATTAGACTAATGTGTTACCTCGCTAAAATAATTACGCCACCAAACGGGACAATTTTAGATCCCTTTATGGGATCTGGAACAACTGGTATGGCCGCTATAAAAGACAACTTCAAATTTATCGGTATCGAAAAAGACGAATCGTACTTTCAAATCGCAAAGCAGAGACTAGAAGGAGGGACTAAATGAGTGACGCAAACGTAACCATTGAAAAAGAAAAAAATAGCAGATGCCACATTTCACTCTCTGAAATTTCACTAAGAAAAATTGAGGGATGGTTTGATCAAATTAACTCCAAGAAACGAATAAAAATTCCCAGAAAAGATTTCGTAAATTGGATCATAGAGGGAAAGCCGGATAATTTACCTAATAGCGAAATCAACGCTATCATCGAACATTTCTACGACGAAGAGAAATTTCTTAAACAACTCTTAGTAGATATTAGAAAGGCAAAGTCTACTGGAATTTCTGAGAATTTAGAAGTAATTGTGCGTCCCAAAAAGCCCGAAAACAGGAAAGAAAATAGCGATTCAATGCCATAAATCTGCATGTGCATTTGCACGTATGATTTTACCAAAAAAGCTCGACTTACTTTTAAGTGGAGCTATTTGTACAAGTAACTTGAAAGAGAGTTTAACATATGGAATCTAAGAATCGAACGGGAGTTAAGGGACTAACTGAAAGATGGAGATCACACCAGTTTCACGACTCTTTTCAAATCGGAAACTCAGCGATTAGACCAACAAAATGGATTTCTGCAAAAGATCATTTAACTGCGAGCCAAATCGACCAATACCTTAAGGCAAAAAGACTGCGAAAAGATGAAGCCTACGAGGACAAAGATTTCCTCACATTACGAAACCGAATTATATCCGAACTTTCCTCAAAATACGGTTTCGTTAAATACAAGATTCAAGAAAAGATTAGTTTAAAAAGCAAAAAATTCAATTTCGAAGAATCACTGGAGCAGTTTGTATCCTTCAAGTCTGACACTAGCGTACCTATAAAACATAAAATGATTCTTATGAATGTTTGGCTTCCCTTCTACGTAAACAAAGGTTGCCAACACCCGCGAGAATTTCGACTTTGGAAAAAACAAGCACAAATGCATTTAAAAACAGTTAAGAAGTTGAACTCTGAAGAAAAATATTCGGTAAATAGTCTTAGTACCCTGACCAACTCCCACAATGAATATATGACATTTTTGCTGGACAACGATGATATCACGGAAGCCGAGTATTTCAAAATTTTTGGCCGAATCACTAGTGAGATGAAAAAAAGAGGTCTCTCATCTGCATCTAGAAAGAAGGATACTTATACAGAGGAAGACTTACTGAATATCAAATTGAAAATAGACGAGCGCTATAGGAATGAAGATCCCATGAAAATTAGAGCCTACGCTATCTTCTTTGGAGTTTGCACAGGCCTTCGAAGAGGAAATCTGCTTGGAATTCGAACCAAAAATCTTTATCCAAATTCAGAGGTTCCGCACTTTGAGACAAGTGACAATATTGTACCTGGCTGGAGCCGAGGCATAGCAGGCAATGTAACTTTAGAAAACAGTACAAAAACCTTTGTTGGAACTATAAAACTTCCGTTTATTCAACCCTCCCGGGAAATTTTATGCGAAGTAACTAAGTACTTAATTGCTAACCTAGATCCTAACGATCGCATCCTCAATTGTAATCCACGGACGGTTGCATATTGGTGGAAGGATATTGCAGATAACTGTGGGTTCAAATATCTAACTCCCCACGATTGGAAGCACTCTTACGCTACAATCGGCGCCTTACACTTAAAGGATTGGTATGACCGAAATCCATATCTCTTGCAAATGTGCTGTTTACATCAAAAGTACGAAACCACTCTTCAATATATTAACCAAAAATCAGATCCATTCTTAGCAACGTTTAAAGAAATGTAAGAAATTAACTACAAATTAATAAAAAAAAAACCCAGACTAATAATCTGGGTTTTTTTTCCTTTTTTTATTTAACAAGTTTCAAAATTGCTGAACGACTTTTTCCAGTAAGGATTCGTTTTCCAACTAACTGTACCGACAGATTCTCGGATTTTAGGTATTGTGATTTGTCGTAAGGCCCCATAGTAATCATCCATCTAATGTCGCCCGGAACATCCTTAAAGTCTAAATGATCGTAATCGAAATTTTTCCGGTATCTTGGATCAGTTTTCCATCTATGATTATACTGCTTAGTAAGGTCGTAGACTTTTGATTTAGACATCTGGTACTCCGTAAGGGAGAAACTGAAGAAAGAATTGGTGCGCGAGTCGCCGAAGTAGA
>DDTZ01000128.1 GCA_002344565.1 Bdellovibrionaceae bacterium UBA2351
CGAATGGATGGAACACCCGTGGCTGCCGATGCCGTTTTTCATTCAATCGACGAGAAAATTAAACTGTTGTTAGTCAGTCAAAATGATAAACCTAGCGATCATTCAATTTCTGAATCCGCCATGCTATCAGATTTAGTCTCGCGCTCTGTTTTAGCGTGCTACGATCAATTTGTAACTCAACTACTTGCCGATATTAAACAGCCCGAAGCCTTTTATTCGGAAACGGGTGAAGTCATCATGGATGGAATCTTTGAACGTGAACTGCGCCTGATTTACGAAATGCTAAAACGCTTGGTACTCACCACTCAAGGCAACACGTTCAAAAAAGTACGTGTTCCATTTTTAAGTCGAATCAGTTCCGGTGATTTTAATTCCGAAAACGCAGTCGCAAAAGCCAATTATTTTTTTTCGGAAACGTCGCTAGGTGGCGCCCTGGAATTAGCTCAGAACTTAGTTCCGTTTGGCTTTAAACTGTTCTTAAACCAACAGCCTATTAATGAACTGACCGACTCGGAGTTAAAAATCGGCTTTGGATTAAATACCCGCCACGATCAAGCTCAGATCAACTGGTTTGAACTCAGTCCCAAATTTTTTCTACGAGGGCAGGAAATTGATCCCAGTAATATTCTTCGCTTAGGCTCAGGCGGAGTAATTGAATACGATAATAAATTGTATTTGGTCCCTCAAAAACAAATACCGTCGCTTCGGCTACTGGAAGAATTTTGGCGCAAACTTCAACAAAGCAAAGTTGAGTCCTCGCGACGGGGCCGCGATACCTATTATCAATTACCGCGCAGCCAAACGTTATTTCTTCTGGCTCTACGCAAGGCGGGCATTCCTTTCCAAGGTGATGCGGACTGGAACGCCCTATGTGAGTTCTATGATCATTTAGGTGAAACCGCACAGACTCCTCTGGATGTACCGAAAACAGTAAAGGCTGATCTAAAACCGTATCAAAAAAACGGCGTACAATGGTTAAATGATTTGTATCGATTGCGCCTAGGGGCCCTTCTAGCGGATGATATGGGCCTTGGAAAAACATTGCAGACGCTGGCCTTCTTAGAAGGCTTAAGAGTCAATGACGACATGGGGCCGGTCCTAGTCGTAGTTCCATCATCTCTTGTATTTAACTGGAGCAATGAAATTGAAAAGTTCACACCGGAAATTCCCGTCGCCATCTATTCAAATGATTCGCGCGAACATATCGCTCACCTCGTTTCACAAAAGAAAACCAAACTCGTTTTAATTACCTACGGTTTGATGTTAGAACACAGCGAGGTTGTATGCCGCCACCCTTGGAATGTGATTATTTTCGATGAGGCTCAAAACTTAAAAAACATTAATTCTAAACGGACGTCGGTCGCGCGTGCATTGAAAGCCAAATTTAAAATAGCTCTCACTGGGACACCAATGGAAAATCACTATGGCGAATTTTATTCCCTGATTGATTTACTAGTTCCTGGCTGTCTTGGTCCGTTAGAAGATTTCCGCCGTGGCTACGTGAATACCCCTGTCATCGATTACGAGCTAGTTCAGAGTTTGAAATTAAAAATTAAACCGCTAATTTTACGACGAGCTAAAAAAGAAATCCTAGATCAGCTACCACCCAAGCAAGAAACGGTGGTTAAAATCGCGTTTGAAGAACAGCAGAAAGATATTTATCGCAATGTAGCTCTATCTTTTAATCGTCGCATTCATGAAGTCATGGCCGTTCAAGGTGTTGCCGAAGTTCAATTGGAAATGTTTACAGCACTTTTGCGACTACGCCAAGTCTGTTCCGATCCAGCGTCCCTTCCAGACGTGAAGTATGACAAAATCCCACCCAAACTAGAAACCTTACTAGATTCGGTTAAAGAAATCGTTGAGTCTGGAGAAAGTATTTTGGTGTTCACCCAGTTCTTACAAACACTAGAGCATACTGAGAAACTGTTAAACGAAGCCGGCGTACCTGTACGAGTTATCCACGGTGACATCAGCGCCAGCAAACGCCAAAAAATTATTGCTGAATTCACAAACTCCACTGATGCCTGCGTATTACTGATGACTCTTAAAACTGGAGGCGTCGGCTTGAACTTAACAAAAGCTAGTTACGTCTTTCACATTGAACCCTGGTGGAACCCGGCCGTAGAAAATCAGGCGACTGATCGCGCCCATCGCATGGGACAAACAAAGGCTGTGCAAGTTTTCAAATACATCATGCATGAATCACTGGAAGAAAAGATCGAGATCTTAAAAGATCGCAAAGATCAAAAATTCCAATCGTTGTTCACAGATGATGAACAAGTAACCGAAGCAGACACCAAAAAAGCCACCGGTCCCCGTTCGTTATCCAAAGATGACTTTGAACGTTTAATTCGTATTTAAAATCAAGACACCGCTTCAGACTCAGTCATCCCTATCGTTAACCTTTTATTCATAGTTTTTCCTCTTGATCAAATCGAAAACCTCAAGTTAACTCTAGGTTAATGGCTAAAACAAAAATCCCGTCAGGGATGTATAAATCGGATTTATCAGTAGGTGAAGTATCAAAACGATCTGGTGTTGCCGTGTCGGCATTACATTTTTACGAAGCCAAGGGATTGATTGCCTGCCAACGTACAGAAGGAAATCAACGACGCTATCATCGTGATATCCTTAGGCGAGTCTCGCTAATTAAGATCGCACAGAAGTTAGGAGTCTCCCTCAGCGAAATCAAAGCCGCATTTAAAGAACTACCACCCAATCATCAAGCGACACCTGCGGAATGGAAAGCGATGTCCTCAAAATGGAAGAAAACACTCGATGATCGCATCGAGCATTTAAGTCAGCTTCGTGATCAACTCACATCTTGTATTGGTTGTGGCTGTTTATCGATGAAGGACTGCCCTCTTCGCAATCCTCAGGATCAGCTCGCTACGCATGGGCCTGGTGCTCAGTTATTAGAATAGCTACTGCTGAACAGACAATATCCCATCGTCTTTAATTTCCAAACTCGAATCGGGGAATTCCTGTAACGATAGCTTTTTTATAAGAATAATTCCGCGTCGAGACTGATCCACTTCAATTCGCTGTGGATCGCGCTTTTGGACAAATGGAACAATTTGTCCCGAAGCGAACTCACCGCTCGGATGAATTTCGATTCGAACCAGTGGGGCCACCGCGGCGTATCCCGCAAGTGAGATCCCCTTACCTGTCATGAAATTTCCTAGGCTATATACGATAATTCTATTCTTATAGAGCTCAAGACCGCGCGGCACATGAGGACCATGCATAATGATAACGTCCGCACCCGCATCAATCGCTTCATGAGCGAAATCAATGGAATCACCGCGTTTCTCACCAAGGAACAGTTCCATACCTCGGCGAATGTACTCTGCGCCCGTACCTTCACGACCCGCATGAGCCGACACGATCACAAGTTCATTATTACCTTTTAAATTTTTAATTTCCGAAATGGTATCGGCGTAGTCCACAATACTTCGAGGCGCCTTATAAAAATCAGTGGCTATCAAGGCGATTTCAGTTTCACGTACTTTGAAACGAGCAACCTCGCCAGATTTACTGGAATACTGAATCCCAGCTTTTGCCAAAGTTTCCTTAGTCGATCGTACACCGGCTGCACCGAAATCTTTTACGTGGTTGTTAGCTAAACTCATCACGTTAAATCCCGCATCTTTCAATACGGACACCATACGTGTTGGTGTTCTGAACGCAAAACGATTAGGCCCCGTTGATTTTCCATCTGCCTGTGGTGGTCCGTCAAAGAAGGTTCCTTCAAAATTTCCAAACCGAATATGAGCGGCCTTTAGCCAGGGTAATGCGGGATCAAACAATCCCTTACCATCATTCGCGGGTAACGCATTTGAAGGATAGGTAGTACCCATCATGATATCGCCTACGGCGGATATCGCAATCGTGTTCGCAGCTTGTGCTAATGAAATTAAAAACAAAAGACTAAAAAATATACCCCGAACCATGAACACAGTCATAATACGGCTTTGGCTATCCAACCAGCATAGAAAATGCAGTTGGTAAAACTTTCCCGCACATAACGGCGCCTTAACTATTTTTCAATTTCAGCTGCGACCTATGCGAGTTCAAGGAGAAGTACAGAGGCCCCCAAAGGAGCCTCTGCATATACACTTAAGGTGTCCACCAATTTGATTCCGAACCATTTACATACAGTTTAGATGTTGTGCACGCATACACAATTTCTAATTTGTTAGCCGAATCCGAAATCACGAATGATCCCGATTTATACCACAGAGAACACGCGCTGTCGTACACAAGGTCTTTTGTAGAAAAATCGATAATCCATGTTCCGCTGTAGGGTTGATGTTTGTTATCAACTTCTACTACAAAATCGCCCTTCATACCAAAGGAGCCAGACATTTCCATCTTACCTTTATCAAAGGCTTTCGCTGTACTATCGGGAGTCATCACGTAATTCCATTTTTGAGAGTAGCTATAGTCCATTTTATAACTATGCTCTTCCCCGCTGAAACTACCTGTGTAGTCTGAACTAGAGACTAATTTACCCGCTACGTTTTTGTATTCCCAAAAGCCAGAGTGAGTGAAATTAAATGCAAATCCCGTCGACGGATCTACAACCTTGAATAACGGCAAAGAAAAATCACCGCGCATTCCCCCGTAAACACCTTTTACCGTTTCATCTAGATCACGGTATGTGATCTCACCTTTTTGCGTAATCGTCACGCCACCCATCGCTTCATTAGAACAATCCATCGTGTAGGTCTTAATAGCTGCAATTCCATCTCCGTCAGCGTCCGTTGCTGGATCTGGATTTACAGAATAGCAGGAAACTGCGTGCGTACGTAGAGCACTTGCTGAAACGCCCGACAATCCCGACACCATTGTTGGCGCCGTATTGGATTGAGGAATGGCCGCGAATTGAGTTTTCAGTTGCTGCAGCACAAGTTTCGATGACGTACTATCTAGTGGTTTACGTCCATCGCCACCGCAGCTTAAGACACTCAAACACGACAAAGCTAGAAAACCGTGGATAACAGTTTGTAGTCGCATAATTCACCCTAGAAGTTATAGGTTACAGACGCTTGTGATAAAAACTGATTGCCGTTAATATCGCCGCTGGTTCCAGCCGTTAATACACCATCAAGAGTCAAGTTATTATACTTAAATCCAAGCCCAGCAGACGCCGTCGTGTTTGAAGCGATACCATCGGCATCTGTTGATGTGCCGGTTTCATCTTTAGCACTACCTAATAAAAGATTTTGAGACACAGACCCGCGGAATGTCACCCATGAAGCGACTGGTGTTTCGATACCAATAAAAATTGGCAGTTGAGATTTAGATATTTTCTTACCTTCAACATCACGTTCAGAAACCTCTAACCGAGTGCCAAAATAAATATCAGCATCAGCCTTTTTCATAGAACGGTCTTCGATACCAAGCTTGATATCTAAATCCTTAATTGTTGTAGATACATTTGCGGCATCGTCTTTTGAGTTACCATATACAATAGACCCAAAGTATCGGTAGTTGATATTTTCTTTAGCTGCACCAACTAGGATGCCCGGAGCCGTGTTGATTTTTTTATTGCCGGCAGTAATTTCCGCCGTGGACACTAAAGACACATGAGCATACACATACAAATCATTGGTAATCGTACCCCATTTTCCGATTACAGTCGTTTCTTTAGTACCCGATTTTTTATTATCTACCGAAGAAATGGAACCACCAAACGCCATATCACCCACTCCGTATAGAACTTCAACGGGGTTGTTTTGCCCAAGATAACCTCGGCTCGTTCGTAAATCGCCGCTCGCCGTGATCGCATTTGTATTCTGATGACCCGCATACACAAGCAGTTTGTTAGCGGATGCTGTTTGCATTAAAATACCACCCTCTGCCGACGTTCCCGCAGCACCAAATTCAAACGTTAAAATGGGACTTAATTTATTAATGTAGGCTGGATTTTTAAACGCAGTCTGAACATCCACTAAATGATCTGCGCCTTGCAATGCCGCTACTCGTGCCTTTGAGGCAAATGTAACTGATGCGAAAAGAGAAATCACAATGACCGAAAATAACTTCATATATCCCTCCCTGAGATAAAAATTAGTTTGTGTTTGAAAATACAATCTAGAAAAGTAGAAAATGAATTTAGGGAGGAGTCAAAAAAAAGAATAGCAACTGAAACCAAAAATTTCAGTTGCCTAGTAGATAAATTTAAGGATGTTGTTCCACGCGAGTCGGTGGCAATTTTGTGCGAGCGACTTCGGGTCCAAGTAAGTAACTAATAACATCTAGAGCACTGTATGTACCCTGTCCGGCCTTCACTAAACGACCCACATTATTTAAATCGTCACCGGCCGTTAACAAGTGAATTTCGGGCGTTCCATCGGCTTGGATTTGCGCCATACCGATATCCGCCATCAATGCATTACATAAACATTTTCGACCGACAGTGTCCTCTTCAAGGCCACCCTTTTTGATGTAATCAGCAACAGGTTCTGCCGGGCAACGTTGCCCTAGTGTTCCGTCTGGTTTCTTGTAGGTGTGGCGAAGGTAACCTAAATCACAAATACGTTTACGATTTAAATAATTTGCTTTTTCAGAAATACTGCCCGGCAAGCGAGCTGCTTTAAAAGGAAAACCTGTCGGAGACGACCGTGGGTCAGTAAAAATCCAACCACCTTCTGGAGGCGTAGTCGTCATAATTGTTTTGATGGCATCAAGCCTTAACGCACGATCAACTCCCGATTCCTCAGAGAACGCAAATAATGTTCCCACCTGGATGCCATGAGCACCTTGATCGCGAACAGCTTTCATTTTTTCAGGAGTCGCATAGTCACCAGCCATCCAGAACGGAAGATCGAGTGCCGCCATATCAGCCAAGTCCACCTGATCACGCACACCGTAAATAGGTTCACCCCGTTCGTTGAGCTGCATCTGTCCTCGCGGAGGCGCATTGTGACCGCCCGCTAAAGGGCCTTCCACGATGAATCCATCTACACGTCCCGTAGATTTCTTTTTCAAATTTAAAGCTAACGTTGCTGAGGATACGATGGGGAAAAAATACGGACGTTTGAGCGGCTTAAGATCCATACCTTCCATCACTACCTGTGGGTCAAAATACGTAAATACATCTTCGCCGTCAGCCACTGGAATTTTTAAGGCCGCTTTTTTATTTTCGCATAATAAGTCTAACACTCCTGGAATTTCGCGCGGAATACCCGCACCCATGATGACATAGTCGACATCCGCAAGCATCGCTCCGTATAGACAGGCCAAATTAGGTAAATGAATTTTTTCCAATAAGTTAACGCCAACAACGCCGCAATGGCCTTCCTTTGCTAACCAAACTTCAACGAAACAGGCCGCTACTGTTTGCTGCAAAAGCGCAGTCGGCGACACGACATTGTACATAAGTGCGCGTTTATACGGTTGGCCTTTCGGACGACCGCCTTCAATATAAAATGCGTCGATTATTTTTTGAGCAATAGTTTGTGACGGAAACGCTTTTAAAGCACGGCGAGTGTTACCATCAAGGTCACCATCCTGAAGACGTCGAACCAAAACCGAGTTAATGGCCGTACCCGACACAATACCGAGTTGACCAGTCAGAGACACGGTACGAGCCAGTTTCCAATCAGAAACCGCGATCCCCATACCACCTTGAATAAGAACAGGATGATTAATTTTCATATGGCCCGAATCTATATGGCCCTACAAAATCTCTCAATCACTTCCCCAATTTTAACGCTGTGCCGGGAACTTTTTGCAGGGTTTGGCCTTAATTCAGTACCTATTTTTTCATCTGTGGTGAGGGCGGCTTAGTCGGCGGTACCTTTGGTTCCGGGATCGAAGCCGGTGCTGTATCATTCACTGGATTAAACATCATCGGATAGATCACTACTAAGCCTCCAAATGCGATAAGAACAAGCAATGCAATAGCTGCAAAGGTATTTTTTTTCATCAGTCCTCTCCCTTGTTAGAATTGTGTTAAAAAAACGTAATCCGTAACATAGGAACGTTTGCAAAATATCGACCTAGTTTTTCAGCATGTAGCCAAAAACAATCTGTGCACATAGAAAAAGTCTGTGAATTTCTGCCCGATTCCGCACCAAATAGCCCCAATATATTAGAAAAATTATTTTGACAGGCGAAGGCCCCAGCGCCCACGTGACAAAACATCGTTTGGATCCAGATGTTTCTTAAGATCCTCATAAATTTTTAGATACTCTGGATTTTGCCTCATTTGAGTTTCCAAAGCCACACCCGCTCGTAAACCATATCGATAAATAGGATAGCCCGCACCCCACAAGGCTTCATGACAGCGCTCATAGCATTCTTGCAAATCTGACTCACTGATTCCCATACTTTGGCTATCGGCAATTTCAGCAATCATTACAGCACACCGACTACTAACCACGGAAACCGTAGCACTGAACGACAAATTGTAGTCTGAAAAAATCTGGGTAACAATGGCTTTAACTTTTATAAAATGCTCGGCTTGACTCGGAAACAGCGGTCCAATCCAATTCATTTTTTTTGGTATTTTGATATTCTCGCCAATCGAATTCAAAACAAAGGCGTCGCTCGGTATTCCTGAATATAGCTGCGTCAGCAGTTTTAAATTTTCGAATTGATTTCTATATAGTGACGTCGCTGGCAACCAATCCATAAACCGCTCAATCCAGCTAACGAGCGTCGCTGAAAAAAAGAACGTTCGCTGATTTGGAAAGCATTCTTTAATCATTTTTTTTCGAACGCGAACTAAATCGGCTGGACCAGATATGTCTATTGTCGCTACCCACTTCATCCTGGAATCTACTTGATGCCGCGACGTTTTCTGAATTCTCTCTAGATTTCCGATGTGGGGAACACTGGTCAAAACGTCCAAAATTTTCAATCGACTGATCGAGGCAATCGCAAGCGCAACCTCGTGCTCTGTTTCCAAGAAGACCGTGCAAAACGAAGTTTGTTTATTTTTGGGTTTTAGATGTACTACCATTTTGGTAACGATAGCCAAATGAGTCTGATAAAAAATTCTATCCAGATTTAATCCAACATCATGCTGATATAGACCTCTCACCAAAGACGCTCCATCAGATACTAGTTGCGGACAGAACCAGACACCATCCGGTTTTAAAACTTCTACGACTTTACTATTTCTTTCATGATCACCAGCTGAAGTATGACCAAAACCTCGTTCTAAAAAATTTCCAACAACAGAGGATGAACGATCAGAGCCCGTGATATCCAGTACCCATTCCGACTTATGTTCTAATAAAAAATTAGCTACTTGTTCTTGCGTAACACCCGGTTCAATTTCTATTGTTCCTAGGTCAGCATCATAATTCAAAATTTGATTTAGACGCCGCAAATGAACCAAGATAGAAACGTTTTCAGTTAAATTGGAATCCCCGTAACCCCAGTTATGTCCCGCTGACACCAAGTGAAAAGGCGCTTTTAGTTCATCCAGTTTCAGCACCAAGCAACGAAGCTCATGGCGATCTTTTGGGTATACAATCATCGAAGCCGGATGCGCCTCAAAATCAGTAGTCGAATGACTCTCTGAACGTCCCTCAAATAGGATGTCTGCGCTATTTAGAAAGTCCTGAAGTGTGATTAAAGTCGTCTTGTCTAGCATCATGAAATAATTAAAACCCAAGGATGCAGAACTTTTGACTTTAATTTTGCCTTTAACTAGTAATACTGAACGCATGTGCGTACACCTTAAACTTGGCAGGATTAATTATGGAGTATAAAGAATACATACAATTCAGCGATTACATGAAGGACCTCTTCGAAGAACGTAAGAGCAAAAATCCGTCGTATTCTGTGCGATCATTCGCTAAATTTTTAGGTTATCGCAATCCAACTTTAGTAAATGATATCCTCCGAAAGAAACGAAAACCCACGGTGGAAATGGCGCTTAAACTATCCCACAAACTTTTCTATGGAAAACACCAAACGGAATACTTAGTTAAAATTTGCGAATACGAGCGCGCAAAAAACTTTGAAGAGCGTGATCTTATCATGAGTGGCCTTCGCAAGCTCCTGGCGCAAAGACAATGGAAAATTATTGATCTTAAACAGTATGATTTGCTGACCCATCCGCACGTCATGCTGATCTATACTATGATGGCATTAAAAGACTTCAAGCCAACGCTGGCTTATATGAACAAACGTTTTCGTTTTAAAATTACTCAAGCTCAAATGGATCACGCTATAAAAACTTTGCTGTCACTAAACTATATTAAGTCGAATAAAAAAGGGGGCTATGAGTACAGCAAGGAAAATACCGTCATTACCGCAGGCGATATCGGCGTAAAGTCGCAAATTAATAATAAGTTCCACCGCAACTTGCTTCAAATAGTACAAGATATTTTTGTTGAGCTACCATCGGATATCCGCGATGTAAGATCAACCACTATAGGAATTCGCAAACAAGATTTCGAATTGATTCGCGATGAAATCAAAGCGGCTCACCAAAAGGT
Organism: Bdellovibrionaceae bacterium UBA2351; assembly: GCA_002344565.1. GTDB lineage: Bacteria > Bdellovibrionota > Bdellovibrionia > Bdellovibrionales > Bdellovibrionaceae > UBA2316. The sequence goes on from DDTZ01000128.1 coordinate 10,467, forward strand.
GATCAACTATGCGGTTGATCACGATACGGATGAACTCTATATCATGACCACGCAGTTAGTCCCGGCTACACAGCCGATTAGTTAGACGTATCTCCGACACACGAAAGAACTTCGTGGTATTCGTAAATTGTACGATTTCCGGGCTTGATTGCATCAAGTGTTTTTTTGATGCGGTCTAAATTTACAGTAGGGTCTTTTGTTAACTCTACACAAAATACGTGTCCGCCTTCAAATCCCCAAGCGGTCGTTACGAAATGATCAATATGGCCTTCAACAAGTAAAGCAGCCATTGATGCGCGCAACGCCTTATAAGCATCCGCATCGAATCCAGTAAAGCCACCCAGCATTTTCACTGACATCGCACGGTTCGGGATCTCGCCACCTGGACCAGGTTCGGCCATTATTTTCACGCTACCTAAAAGCAGCCACAAAACTAAAAGATACTTCATAATGAACTCCTCACCAACTAGCACAACCCAAAAAAAAAGCCCTGTCTATTCTTAAAAAAGTTTCGACAGGGCATTATTTAATTTAACAATTTTGTGAAATTGCTAATTATCTTCTAAAGCCAGAGTTAAGTGGCTTGAACCAACATGCGGGACGCACGCCCACTTTATGACCACCTGCTGTAAAGCACGAATACTTCATCGCTTCAGCTTCAGCTTGCGGCGTGTCTTGTCCGCCAGAGAAACCTTTAGCTGGAATAACATTTAGGTCCCATTTCGCCGTGCAAAGCGCACCAGAGAAATATGTATCCAAACGACATTGCGCTTTAGGATGACTTACAGATGTTTTATTCACTACTGTTTTATCAGGAGTGTCAAACGAAGGCGCTGGAGCCGCTTGACGTCCACCAATTGAATGAAGAAGAGTCGCTAGTGAGTGACCACCTAAAGCTGTACGGATACACCATGCTTGCGCATTTGCATTTCCGTTCCAAACGGCGTCACACGCTTGCTGAACGACCGGAGGTGTTCCGCGAAGTCGGCGATAAAGGCTATTTCTTTGTTGTTCTTTCCCCCAGATGTACTTAGCACATACATTTGTTGCAAAGAAATCAGATTCACCTTCTGCTGATGCCCAGTCTGTGCGTCCATAGAACGAATAACCACCGAAATGGTGACCTAATTCATGACAAACTACTAGGGCAAAACCATCTTCAGTTACTTCTGGACGACGAGCTAAACCGCCGTACATGTTCACCATCCACGTTTTACCACTTTGCGATGCCGACGCATTCACGGTTGGATCGGACCAACGTTTTTCTACTGTTAATTTGATTCCTTTAGCCGCGGCTACC
>DDTZ01000027.1 GCA_002344565.1 Bdellovibrionaceae bacterium UBA2351
CAACGACTAAAAACAAAATCATGATCATGGGGCGAAAAACATTCGATTCGCTCCCAAAAACATTACCGAACAGATTCCACATCGTAATTTCAAGATCGACACCAGATAAACAACAAGACAGAGTCGTTTTTGTAAAAAGCGTAGCTGAATCTATCGCAAAATCCCAAGAGCTGATCAAACAAGGCTGGCCCGACGAAGTCACAGTCATCGGCGGCGCGGAAATCTATAAACTATTCATCCCCATCGCCAACAAAATCATTTTGACCGAACTAAACAAAGATTTTGAAGGCGACACATTCTTCCCAGAATTCGACAAATCCAAATTCCGCGAAGAAATCCTTAAACGATCCATCGACGGAAACATCGGAATGGATTTCAAAATCTACCATAGAGAATAACTAAAACCGGCTGCAGTGTGGGTATTTTTTTTTCGGAGAAGGAAACGGGGGATTTTTCTCATTGTGAGACGCCTCAAACGCCCAGTCCTCAAAACCCCTCCCATTTCAATACATCTACCCATTTCAAATGGTATATTCTTCGCAATAAAAGAAAGTGCGAAACCATATTAATGTCCCTCTCGAAAAGTACGATATACTAGATATGTCGAGGGGACGTATGCAAGAAGTCGCAAGAAGATTCACTACCAACGAGTTAGCTACTATTGAAGTTTTCGGTCGCATGGAAACGATGAAGGGTATGATGAAGAACCTATCCGTATCAGGGTGTTTTCTTGAGCTGACTAAAGGTGACTACGTTCCGCAAGAAGGCGATTGCATCCGCCTGATCTTGCCTCTTAAATCGCTTAACAAAACTCGTAATCTATTTGGCCAAGTCGTTTGGAAAAAAGGCGTTGGCTTTGGGGTAACATTTATCAAAAAAGAAGACATCTCTAAGAAAATGCTCTCGCGCTTTCAGTAATTGGGATGGACCTATCCCATGCTAAAAAATTAAAAGACGTCTCCAAGAACGATTTGACTTTTCCTAAGGCTAATTTAGGCGATCTCTAAAAATTCAGATTTTTGCTTTGTTTTTGCCTTTAAACTCTATTAAAACTCCAAAACATGAAGCCCGTGAAGCTGAAGACCTCGTACGAAGAGTTTGCCAGAGAATTTGTTGAATTCCTACTTGCCGATAAAGACAGTGCTCAAGTAAGCAAAAAAATGGGATATAAGTTTAATATTGTGCGCCGGTGGATTTTAGGAACGCGACTTATTAAATGGAACGAGTTCTTGCACTTTAGCGATGTTATTGGCATGGAAACCGACGCGATTCTGACCTCTAGCTTGGCTTTCATTTGTATCGACAAGAAAGAGCGAGAACAGATTTTAAAGTTCCTCAGGAACCAATGGGGACATCTGAATACGGCCAATCTTGCGAAAATATTGGCGGTCGATGTCACTGTCCTCAACAAGTATTTGAATGGATCTCGTGCTCCGTCACTTTCGATTGTCCTTAAGTTTTTGAATCTACGCAAAGGCAGTTTTGAATCATTCATTATCGAGTTTACAAAGGGACACCCTCCCCATCCGTGGCAATATCTAACAGATTTTCATGACCGCGAGGTCGAAGTATTTAAGCAATTGGGTGCCGATGCCGTTTTTGCATGTATAGCTTTAAAAGCGTATCAAAATTTAGATGTTCATTCGTCCGAATTTATTTCGCAGAAGGTGAAACTTCCCATTAGGGAAGTTGATAAAATCCTAACAATGATGACCCAGCAAAAAGTCATCGAGTTTAGAAATGGTAAGTTTGAATGTATTCCAAATTATATTTCAACAACCGGTGCCAGTGTTGATCAATTAAAAGCCAATCACATCTATTGGCAAAAACGTTGCGTCGAAATGTTACAAAGCCATACAGATGGACCACTTCACAAGGGCGAGTTCCCGACGTATCAGTCTCATATGGTTTTTCATGTTTCCGAAGAAGCATTACAGAAAATATATACTCAGATGAAAGCCTATAATTCCAAAATTTTGAATATTTTAGAAACTCAAAATGAGCCACCCTATGTGGATGTGCGAATTTTAATTTCCTCTTTTTTGTCTACGTCCGATCTTGTTTTTCCTTCGGCAGAAAATAAAACAACACTTCGCAAAGCCTTTTTATAATAGCGCCTTGTTACTATTTCGGCTCTGTTTTCCTGTGTGATACCGTCTTAATATTATGAATAGAAAAGGAAGTTCACTGATCGAGGTTTTAATATCTTTGGGAATCTCTTTGGTTTTAATGGCGAGTGTGGGCTTGATTTTAACAGCCCAAATGAAAGAATCCAAAAATATTACACAGCGACTGGCCATATCTGACCTGAATTCACTTTTGATTAATACCCTCATGAACGGAGCGGTTTGTACTCGCGTGCTTACGGCGGGCTCGGTCACCTTTGATAGTACAAATGCTGATTCCTATATATCGCTGACTGGCATTCCATACTCGGCTTCGGTTGGTTCTGTCGACGCTGTAAGCGCCGGAACGACAATTCAAGGCGGCGTCCGAGTAGAAAGTATCCGTTTAGAAAATTTCGCTAATACCGGCACCGACACTTATTCGGCTGACTTTGTTATTCGGTTCGATGCCAATTCGTTGGTTCGATCAGCCAAGCCAATTCGCTTGTCTCAAATTATTGTCACAAATCCGGGATCTCCGGCCTCGGCAAAGATTCCTGTTTCATGTACGAACCCATCTCTTCCCCCGCCACCGTCCGGCTATACTGTTGTTGGTGGGTGTACGACCAACAATGCGCCTTATCGTCCATTGTGGGGAACCCCGACTTCTTGGGGTGAAGCAACTCCCTCGGGTAGCAGCGGGTGTTTTGTACCTGGCGGCTCATGCCGCCGAGTCGGTTTAGACTATTCCTATAATGAATGGGATCGTGTGTATTGGCTCTGTTTTCGAAATTAGAGTTGTCTAAGATGTGTGGCGCCCGTCAGCCATCGCTTTTTAATTACTGAGAGCACCTAGTTCGAACACATAGTCGCTCCAAGGTTTTAACTTGGGATTGACGAAGGTTTCACTTCGATTTTGTTCTAACAAGTCATACAGTGAAATAGATTTGTTTTCAAAATCGATGGTCTGATGCCTTGGAGAGAATGGCGTTAAGTGAATCACGCGATTTTGACGATCAATTTGGTAAAAGATTCCGTCCACAGACTCTTGATTAGTGAATACATTTGCAGAGGATGAGGTTCGCTTCATAACCGTCGCGAGCCCCGTACGTTCTGAAAAACGAAGCGTCGACAAGGTCGAATTTACGACCAGTGATCCCAACTTGGAAAATGTATTTGAGTTTTCGATAATTGAAGCGACGGTCCTGTTTTCATCATAGTTCAGAGTTTCGACGTGTGCCGACGATGCGGCGGGATTCAATCGAGATAAAAACACAATATCAATTTCCTTGGTGAAACGGACTATCGTTTTGGCATCCAACCCAATCCATGGTTTGCCACCATGATTGTGAAAAGCCTGAGTGGAAGAATCTTGGAAAAAAAAGAAAAACTGGTAGTTTTGATTTTTTGTCTGGCTGTGAACATCCAATCGAACTAAGTATCGATAGTACTGGTAATCATCTTTTTCCAAAGCAATCATTTGCGAGCATACGGCATCGTTATCTTCGAAGTTTTTTTGTAGAAAATTGCGGATATAGTCAAAACCTAACATTTGCGTTAAGCTTGTCATAATTCCCGGTTGAGCATGCGTCGGGTGAGACAAAAATTCGACACGTCTTGGGCAGGTCATCAACGGCGTGGAAAAAGAGGGGACTAAATAAAATAGAACCAATATGAAAAGACGGTTGAACATAGTGCCTCCGTGAATAGGATGACGAGTATATAGTCCAAAAATCAAAATGTCCATACGGATGAGCACCCTAAACAAATTGGCTTTGAGTCATTTCACTTTGTCAAAATCAAAGGATCATCGGCGGATGAACTTTTTTCAATAAGAAATGCAGCGATCGGACTCAGTAGCTGCGGCTGACTTTTTAGGTTTAGAGGGGGCACTTGGCTTGGCCGATTCCAAGAGTTGGATGGTTGTTGTGACCGGCAAACCACATAAGTAGTGAGGTTCCATCCAATAAAACATTAGGCGAGCGTATTTCTTCGGACGTCCAAGGGAAATCTGAGTAGGAAAAAATCGGCTGTAGATCTGTTTTCCAGTTCGAAATGCCATCTGGCGAAGTGCTGTGGTGGATACGTAATTGTTTCCAAGGCGAGGTTTGTATAACATCAAAAAACAAATGCACTTTACTATCAAAGACAGTGGCAGAAGGTGTAGAAAATCCTTTCCATAACGGATGCGGATATAAAGTTTGATCGGGAAAAAGAACCATTTGCGGTGTAGACCACGAGACTCCATCAGCCGAATAGGCAAGACCAATCGTGTGAACCACGGTGCCGACACGTGCATGAGCACCAAGAGCAGAAAAATAGAGGTAAATTTTATCCTGATACACAACGGCTCCTGGTTCTGCGACAACGTATTGATTGAACGCAAGGCTCGGTATTGAATTTAGGGGATCCGTTGGCGCTAACAAATATGTTTGATCCCGAATCCACGCGATGCCATCAGCAGAGACCGCATGTCCTATTTTAAAACTAAGGACATCATTGTGATCGGCCGGATAACCGGTGTAAAACAGATGATACATGCCTTTGAAGTAAATGACAGACGGCGTTTCCACTGACTTATGATCCCAGGCGCTCGGATTGGGATCTGGAGAAAAAACGGGAGTGCTTGGGTTTAACACCCAAGAGAGTCCATCCGAGGAGGTCAGTCGATATATTGAAATTTTACCGTCAAAAAAATGATCTGAACTGGCGTACATTATATATTGATTTCCCAATTTTAAAACCGAGGGGTCGTTCCAGTTAGAACCAGTAAAGCCTGAGTCACGCGTAAGCACGGGATTTGAAGGTGATGCGATAAAACAGTTGGGACTAAATAAATTAAAGTCAGGGGCTTTTACTATCGATACGGTCGGTGCAGGTAGTGTGTCGCTCGAGCCTCTTGAGCAGTTTGTAAATGCGGCCATCGTTACGAGCAGTATTGAAAAACCAACAATGATAGGCGGTCGAAAAAGTATCGCGCGAAACGTTTTAGCCATGTTTATATTGTCAGACATATTTATTTGAAATGCAAATTTTCAACGAACATAGACAGTTTGCATTCCTATCGCTTTTATTTTTAAACGCGTGTTACCTAAATACCTCGATCGTAGCCGCGAACAATTCCCTATCGTCTCCGACTTTCCTTAAAAACGCGATGGAGATTATACGACTCGTATATGTGTATCCCCAACAACGGCTATTGAATTAGTGAGAACGGCCCAAGAAGTCTTTTGATTCGCCTGAGGTATCCAATTTTCGCGCCGAAATCGTCACGTTGTCATTTTTATTTACAGTCATTTTTTCAATTAACCGTCTGTCTTTTTTTTAATTTCTGTGATAACATGCGGCAGCTGTTATTATGAAAAACTTATTATTGCTTCTTCTACTACCACTTCTTTCCTTCGCAGCAAATACACGCGATACCTATCGCATGTGTTTGAATGCGTCCAATAAACTAGAATCCCCTGCAGATCGCGACGCAGAGAAAATTAACTGCTTCAATCAAAGCCGAGTACGCACCTCTGTTGACTCGTGCTTGAATTTAGCTCGGGTAATGGAACATACGACATCGTCTGATTCTTTAGTCTTGGGATGCTTAAATGATAACATCTTAAGTATGAAAATGGATGAATGTGTAAGGACTGCCAAAAAGCTCTATTATTCTGAAAATCGTGATAAGGCACTCTGGTCATGCCTAGAGAATCATACAGTTAAGCGCACACGCTGTAAGACTATCTCTGATGAAATGACATTTCCGCACAATAGAAATGTCGCTCTTAATTATTGTTTAATGAAAAATTAGTTTCGATCTAAGCTAGCCATACGACGCTTGATACGCGCCATGTCCGATAATGCCGTTAAATATGATTTCTCGGGAATCAATAACCACGTCCCATGTGGAACTGCATTGGATTTAGAGATTAATTTACGACTTAAATGTGGATTATAGATCTGCAATTTCAACAAATCATTATCAAACCAACGAGTCAGCATCTCAAAAGGCAACGCATGTTTCATTTTAAGTGGCTCGCCTGGGATACGTTTAGACCATTTAATATTTTTAAAATACTTAGGAGCATTGCTTTCCACTTCTAAAATAGCCAAGAAGCTCGCGTAAAAATTTCTAGATGCAAAGCCAAAGCTTTTGCGGGAATTCACGTTCTCGATTAACTCAGCTAAATCACGCGTTTTGTATTTTTTGGTCATCTTCATCACGCCAGTCGGCCCATGATTGTAACCGGTAACTGCTAATGGCCAATCTTCAAGCATTCCAAAATTACTTCTTAAAATTCTTGCCGCTAACTTGGTCGCTTCAATTGGATGGTTTCGTTTATCTACTAAAGGACCCATCATTCTATAAGGACGCGCGTTCGATGGCATAATCTGCCATAAACCGCTAGCGCCTACTTTAGAGCGCGCCAGAACATTAAACGAACTCTCTACAAATACTAAACGGGTTAACTGAATCGGTAATTGATTCTGTCTAAAGATATCTTCGAAGTCCTCAAGATAACGCCCCGATAAAAAGATAGCCGTTTCTACACGATCTTTCTGTCCCAATTGAAAACGTAAGTCGTCCATTTTAAGATTTGGTTTTTCTAATAAGACGATTTTCTTGAGGCTATCAACTCGCTTTTGCTTTTCTTTTTCAATTTGGTATCGAGTGAGTTCCTTATTTGAAATGATGTCGCCGAAATCTACTTTTTTGTACACTTCAGCCAAGTTTTCCGTGTTATGGATGATACCCTGATCCGTCGTGTATTCAGTATAAACTTTTTTCCAAAATTCAACTCGAGCTTCCATTCCTTTTGGAACTTTAAAGGCGTCTTTACTAGCCCCAATAAACGCACCTTGCGATTCAAAATCTGGGCTACGCCATTCGCGTGATCCGAACGGGTTTGATGCACCCAGGATTTCATCATGAGTAACCGGTGTTTCATCTAAAGTAGAAGGAGTAGATTGTGCGTAACTCGCACTCAACATGCAGATGCATAAAAACAAATATTTCATTTATTTAGTCTATCAAGGTATTCAGAATTTTATCAAAAAAGTTTCTAATTCTGGCCTCGTCTGTGCTTCCATTAAAGATAAAAGCGAACTGAAACACACGACCATCGGCACGTCCGGCATAGCCAGCTAGACTTACGACACTCGTTAGATAGCCAGTTTTCGCGCGAACCCAACGCTCTGCCGGTTCGTTCTTCATTCGCTTTTTTAATGTTCCATCAACTCCTGAAATAGGAAGAGACACTAAAAATTCTGGGAACACTTTGAAATCTTTGTGAATTACTTCTAATAGATGGTTCATAGCTTTTGCACTCATCTTATTTTCGCGAGTTAAACCTGATGGATTAATCAGGTAATATTGATCTTTTGGTAATTTAATTCGCGCTAAATAATCATTAATCTTTGCCATGCCTTTTTTTAATGTACCAATTTCATCACCAGAAATACTTAGATTTTTAGTTAACATTTCAGCAACGTAATTGTTTGAAAACTTATTCATGTCCGCAAGAATACCTTCGATCGCTTTGCTTTCGTATTCAGCCACGATTTTCATCGATTTTGGCATCACGCCCGCTTTGACTTCCCCTTCAACTAAAATCCCGCGGTGTTTAAGAAATAATTTTAAATTACGTCCACTCCAATCGGCCGGATCTTCGATATTTTTATACGCGACAAATTCCTTACTCTTTTTGCCTATCGTCCCACTAACGACAATTTGTGAACCCTTTCTTTCAACGAATATATCGGTCTTATCGCCTTCATTTTGCTGGGCACGATTATCGACTGTAAACATCTCGATATCAGGGTCTAAAAATACTTTCGGTTTTTTCCCGAATTGATCGGCACGAACAAAAATATTAATCGAGTTCCAATTGAACGACATGGCGCCTACCGGGGCGTCATAAGCACGATCTACACGATTTTCCTGGCGGCTTTCATCAAAACGAACGCTATCAAAAAGCAAATCATCCACGATAATTGAGCCTTTGATTTTTTTAATTTGATTGCGCTCAAACTGATTTACAAGGAACCACATATTTTCTGAAACAAATGATGGATCTCCACCGCCTCTTAGATATAAATCGCCCGAGTAGATTTCACCTGATACTTTATCAGCATCAAGCCCCAACACTGTCTTAAATTTATGACCAGGAGGAAATTGATCTAAAACGGCACCTGCCGTTGCTAATTTGCTGATCGAAGCCGGAATTTTCTTTTGTTCGGAATTTAATTCATAAACTATTTCGCTTTTCTTATCATCTATATAGGAAATCACTAAGCTTAAATCACTGCGTGGAACTTTGCTTTGAGTAACCACTTTTTCAATTTTTTTCCCGAGCGTATTTAGATTCTCATTCGCTGCTGCAGAATTCGCAGCAGTGTAGCATAAGCTGAACATCAAGACGAAAGTCATACCGATTTTATTTGTAGTCATTCAATAATTGTAGACCTCCCTCTAGCTTTTAAGCAAAAAAAATTTATCTTTATTTACTGATTTTTTTTTTGAATTCATACTGACGTTTATGAAGCGAATTGAATGGGTAATCGTACTACTTCCTCTTGTTGTATGCTGGGTACTAGATCGTGTAACTAAGTTGTGGGCCAACGGTTTAGAAGGCGTTCACTCTTATGGTTATCTAAATTTTGTTTTGCACCATAATCATGGCGCAATGCTGGGTTTGTTTTCGGAATTACCGCAAGTACTGCGCATTGTTTCGTTATCGACTGGTGGTGCTTTCTTGTTATGTATCTATGTCATCATTCAGTATTTACTCCCTATCAAGTCGCTTGTTTTAAGAACGGGCCTATCTATATTAATTGGCGGTATTTTAGGTAACGTTGCAGATAGAATCATTTGGGGTTACGTAGTCGACTTCATCGTAATTGGCACCCCCGCTCTTTCAAGTCCCGCATTTAATATTGCCGATGCGGTTCAGTGGGTGGGTTATGCGATGATCGTTTCAGCGATCATTAAAGAAGGCGAAATCCTGTGGCCAGAGCATAACTCGCGCAGAAAATATTGGGTAAATCCATCATTCCAATTAAAATATTGTTTCGTTCTTTTAGGTGTGGGTGTAGGTCTTACTGTTATCAGTTTAGTGTTCTCTTACACCTACTTACGCGTTTCTATTTCTGAACTTGTTGGCGGCAATCAGTTTCTAATCAATAAATTTATCTCGCCGTTTGTAATCACATTCTTGGTCATATCGGTAGGTTTCTGCGCGATTCTTTTCACGGTTGGAAAAACTATTTCCCATCGCATAGCTGGACCTTTGTACGCCTTCGAACGATTCTTGGATGATATTTTGGCAGGACGCCCAGCCCATTTAAAATTACGAGCCGGCGACGAGTTTAAGCATCTAGAGGAACTGGCTGATCAAATCAAAGTTCAATTGATGGAAATCCAAACGAAGACGATGGAAAAAGTTGCCTCGATGGAAGACAACAAGATCATGAAAGAATAATTCTACATATTCTTTATATAGGGACAAAATCCAGGACGTGGACCAATACTTGGAAATTGCCTACATACATCAGGTCTTAATTGATAGTTAGTACAACGACGAGTGCGGGTGTCTAGAAAAATACAATCGCGATTTGCTTTTTGGGTCAGCATAAACAATCCCGTACCTTCACGGTAGGTTGAAATCCATTTTTCCTTAATCAGTTTCTTAGCTACCTTTCGAATACCCATATTTTGCACTTCGTCTTCGGTCACTAGATTAAGTCGAATAAGATCAGATAACGTAACTTCCACCGGCATAGTACAACAACTAGCTACACAGCTATGGCATATTTCATCTGAGGTAAATTTCTTCCATGTCGAGGGTCTATCAACGTCCATTGCACATTCCTTAAAATGCGGTAACCGGTTTAGCTTTAACGATCACAATTGTATAGTTATTTTTATAAAGGTATTTCAATAGTAGCGGCATGACCTCTAAGGTCTTCTTGTGAATATCATGAAAAAGAATATTCCCACCCTGCTGACGATCAATTTTATTTATAAGACTCTGATAATAGTCGCCCAAACCCCGTTTTTTCCAATCTTCCGAATCAATCGACCAATAGAAGTCAAAGAAGCCTCGTCCGTATAAGTAATTTTGAAGTTCTGGAGACGATTCACCATAGGGAAACCTAAAGAATGGATGCGTCCACCCTAACACTTTAATCACACTACGAGCCCCCGCTGCGATTTCATTATAGGACTGACTCGAACTTAGGGGCGAGTGATTACTCCTACGGCATCGAGAATTCAAAGCGACGCAGGAATGACTTTCTGTATGGCTACCCACTGAGTGACCTTCTGCTGCGATTTTATAAACTTCGTCGGGAAACATACGCGCGCTTTTTCCTAACAAAAAGAACAACGCCTTAACGCCGGTTTGCTTGAATATTTTGAGCATTTTTTCTGTGTATTCAGGATGTGGTCCATCATCGAAAGTAAAAAGAACCTGCTTACGCGCGAACCCTTGAGCCAAAATTTTCCCACGTGGGACCGAATCCATAACTAAAGTCTCTGTTGTAAATTTAAAATCCAGATTTGGAACGGAAACAGACCCACGTTCACGATTCCAATATAAATCTAAACGACGAATCAGGCCTCTTTGGCAACCGACAAGTATTTTTTTGTATTTAGAATCACGAATTTGATTTTCAAATACAGTTAGATCCAAATCTGATAGTTTGGAAAGTTCATTACACACAACCGAACTCTCGGTCTGCCACTCTAACCAATCATCAAAAACTTTTTCGGGATGATAGTCTGACTGATTCCAACTTTCAAAATCATCATGCTCATCCAATGCACGCACCACACTCTGAGAAACACTCTCCGGCGCCTCGTCACACCCAAGCGTAAACATAAAAATAATTAAGACCGCTAAAAGAACTCTCCATCCAAAATGCATAGAGCGTTTATACCAAACCAAACCAACAATTGGAAATTCCCCAACAAAACAAATAGGGTGCCAATCAAAATCCTAAATTTTTTTCCAAACTCAAAATCAAAAACTGTCTGAATTTTAATCACCCAAGAAAAAAATTTATTGTTCCAATTGAAATAGTATTTTTGTTTTCAAATACCAGAACCAAGGCGAGCTTTAAATGGCAGTACTAGACCTTCAACTATTTGACGGACCTTAGCCCACCCACATAGACTTTGGGCATGATGAACAATACACCTGAACACGAAAAACTATTTGATGAAATCTGCAACAAGCTGAATGAACTGTCTCACCGAGACGACATTTCGCTT
>DDTZ01000033.1:0-725 GCA_002344565.1 Bdellovibrionaceae bacterium UBA2351
TTTTCACAAAAAAGCGTTAAAACTTGCCGCCGTAGGATTAGATTTAGTTCCCACAGATAAACGCATCGCTAACACATTTATCGTTCCATTAGATCAAGCAACGTATTTTGAATTACAAGACATGATCAGAAATTTTGCTGATCAACTAAAAACTTTCTGCGAAACCCGCGCCCTTGATGGCGAAAACCTATATCAATTGACCGTGAACCTGACCCCGACTGGAGATCTAAAATGAAATGGATTTTATTAACATTTATATGTATAGGCCAAATGACATTGGCATCGACCTTCATTGGCAACGGCGGACAGACCGGCGATGTGGAACTAGCCGTCAGTTTAAAACAAGTGCGTGGCGCTGTGGAGCGTATTGAAGCGTTAAAACAAGAAGATCCTCATAAACGCTACTGCGTATGCCCTGAAAATTATGCGGATCACAACTTGTGCGAAATTATCCAGAAACTAACCGAAGATCAAAAACAATACTGCGATAAATTCGTACTGACTCAATTGCAGAAACTGGCTCGGGCTTCGCAGACAACGCAGTTCGAGTGGGTTCAGTCTACGATGGTTAACCAAAACAAGATCGGCGAACGTGTTGTCGATGCAGTTGCTCAAAAAGATAAAAAACTTATCTATATTGATCAGGAAAAATTCGTAGATTTGACTCAATCAAAACGTATGTTCCTGCTGACTCATGAATTATTTCATATGGATACGTTCGATGG
>DDTZ01000033.1:1048-24312 GCA_002344565.1 Bdellovibrionaceae bacterium UBA2351
TATTAAATGCAGCAGCAGCGGGTATTACGTTAACATCGATCGATGAAACTGTTTTCCAAGATTATTCAAAATACCTAAGCCAATCGCGCTCAACACGTCGTCATTGGGTTAGCTTAATGAGCGCCTCAACACCACTACAGGATGATCGCAGTACTCGCTTTAAAACATCGATGGATCACGGCGCCCGATTTTCATATCAGTACCAATTCCCAAATTTATTTAATTTTGGGTTAACAATGCATCTGCAAAATCAAAGTGGCGAAAAATCTATTTTCACTTCGACTCGGATTAAGCAAAAAACATCAACCAAAGCCGTTGGTATCACATATAGATACTTCCTTTTTAATAACCTAGATCCATTTAATCATTTCTGGAATACGTTCGTTCAGTTCGAAATCTTAACTGAACGCTTGGATACCGATTTCAACATGGATGACGGCTACACAAATGAAGAATCATCAACATCATCAACAAGCCCAGCAGCGCGAATCAGCGTGTATTTCCCCATGAAACATGATTTTTGGATCAACACTGGTGTGTCTTTCAGCGATCATAAAGCTTATTTCCAAGAATTCGATTATAATTTAACATCTAACGGCCCGACATTTTTCCTAGGAGCTGCCTATGGCTTTTAATCAAACAAAAAAACTTTTACTAGCCGCTGCTACCGCGACCGTGCTGTCAGCCTGCTACCCTGGTGCTGGCAACGTGGTTCCAGACTATAAAGCAGAAAATTTGATCGGAATTCCGCTTAGCAAGAATTCAAAATTGCAGTCCTCAACGGACGAAGATTCTGACAAAGTCGTCGTGTTTGATAAAACCATCCGCAAGGTTCACCACTTTGATTTAGAAACTTCACAGCACTTAGGACTGTTCGACGTAGAACAGCCAGAGGAAGATCATTTCTTGATCTATAATAGCGGATCGAATTATTTCATCGACATGAGTAAACGTCACGTCACTGTTCAGATGCTATCGGGAGAAACAAATAAAACGACCACTAAATTTGTCGGTACGCCAATCAGTGCTAGTTATGACGGTAAGCAAGGCTATCTAGTTGTTTATGATTCCCAACAATCTGTTTTGATCTACAAAATTGATCCGCAAGGAAGACTAGTAAAACAATTTGTCTCGGGCCCTGTTGTGGATACGCTCGGAACCATTCAGGCTGGCGATATCGCCGGTAATGGCAAATTAGTACTCTCAATCCGTGGCAATGCAGATCCTGCAACTGGCACCGTAACAGATTATATAATCGCCGTGGATATTGAACGTACGATCGCAGATACGAATACTCAAAAAATATTAGTGTTTGATGCCGCTGATAAAACGGCCATGACTCTAACCGAAATGAGCTGGGTAGCCCCTGTTCCGAGTTCACCCAACTTAGTTATGATCCGTTCGAGTGGAAAAATTAGTTTAATGGATTTAACAACCAAAGCGATATCGTCCCTCCCTACAGATGATTGGGTTGTTGAAAAGTACTCTAAAATTAAAGACCCGCATATTATCTTTAGAAAGACGTATGATTTCTATTCGACGATGAACGGAAATGTGGAACGCAGAATGTATTATGTTGAAAACGGAACGTTGAAAACAAAAATACAAACGAAAAACTTTAACTATATTTTGAATTCACATTTAGATCTTCGCAAAGGTCAATGGAACGTTACGAAAGCCAATGTGGTAAAAGAATATGATCTATACAACGCGTACAATAATGATTTCTTCCAAGGCCGATCGTTTACTCGTATTAGACTCAATGATTTGTTAAGTATTATTGACACCCCAATCGATGACAAGGCGACGGTCGAAATGGCAGGGGATTATTTATTTTCGTTATTCCCATCAGATATGGGCAAAGCTACGACGTTAGATATTGAATCTAACAAAACAAAAACAATAAAGAATTTTAATATAAAATACATGAAATAGCCTAAAACTGGACTCGCTAAACCCGAGTCCTCAAACATAATATTATAAGCAAGGGAGTGCCTATGCTTAAAATATTATTTTTTATTTCTATCTATCTATCTATACCAAACGCATTTTCCGCCATGGAATATCAACAAGGAAAACGTTGTACAGAATTTCTAGGCGAACTTTCAGATGAAACGACTCGCTATAATTTTACACGCACCGGACCTCGCGGTTCATACAATGTTGTAGAAGTGCCCACTTATTCCGAGAGTGGAAAATATGTTACAGTCTATACTGAAACAGGATATTCCGAAATCAATACTCAAACTGGTTATTGCAATTCACGCGTTAAAGACCCTAAAAAAAATCGTAAACAAAAACTACTCGAAATGTTTAAAAAACGCGACGAACAAGTAACCTCACTTTCAAATAAGCTTATGGCTGCAAGTGCTAATCTTCCTATGGCCTATATGGCTTTAAAAACATTTGGAATTGCAAACGACCAACTAAGACGAGATTGCGCCGCTGATTTTCCAGAAATTCATGAGTACCTGGAAAAGAATAACAAGTTGCCAAAAGCGGCTCCCGTTTATGTTGATCCCGTTGCACCGATGCCAGGAGGTATGAACCCATATAACTCGGAGACTATTGGAATTCCGCCACGGTAATGTCTGTCATTTTTGGGTACACCTGACTGATTATATTCTAGTAGGGTTATCCAAATCTATTTTATTCAGTTTTAAGGTGATCGGTTAGGTATAAAATTCGCATAGTAAAAACGTAGGCGAGGTAATTTATGAAAATATTTTTTGCTATCTCCTTAGCTCTAACTGCCACGTTGCCAACATTTGCCTGTATCAGCGAAGCACAAGTCACTCGCGTAATTAAATCCGTTAAATTAGATCCAACTAAAAAATCATGTAAGGCCTTTCTAGACATGAGCATTCTAGGACAAAAAGATTCGTATTTTAGTACCTTCAGCGATGAAGAAATCAAAAAATCTAACGAAAAATTATGTAAATTAGAGCTTAAGGAAATCGCTCAAAACGGTATTGAAGTCGGTACAACTGAAGATGGTCATTGCAGCAAAGAAGCCGGTGATGAAATCGATGGCGCCGTTCAAAAAACTTCAGACTCTGGAATCATCCTAAAAAATCTATCGATCTAAGGCTATCGGTCCAAGCTGCATTCTTGGTTTTTGGACTATCTGTCCAAAAACTGAGTCAATAGCTGTTTATGTTTTAGTTCTTTTTCGCTGTCTTGGTAATCTGGGCAGTGTTTTTCTACTAATGACCAAAATGCGTTTGAATGATTCAAGTGTTGTAAATGACAAAGCTCGTGGATGATTACGTAGTCAACGACCTCGGGTTTAAACAGTATTAAGCGCCAATTTAAATTGATCGAACCTTTTGAGGAACAGCTGCCCCAGCGACCTTTAGGTTCTCGGAAGCTTAATTTCGATGGCATCAAATTCATTTCTTTAGATAGAATTTGCACCCGTTCTGTTAAATGAGTGATTGATTCGCGTTTATAAAACTGACGTAAGACTTCGTGATGTTCTGAATAATCTTGGGCGCGGCTCAAAGCGCTCCATTCATTCATCGGTACATGCAATAAAATATTCGTATCAGTTCTAGACATGAATAATTTTTTATTCGGCGTGATACTGACTTTTAAATTTAGATCTTTTCCTAAGAATGGAAAAATTTCTTTTTCTAACAAGCGACGCTGCGGAAATTTTTCATCCAGTTCTTTGAACTTTTCCAGATTTTTTAAAATCCAATCTTTTTTAGATAACAAAAATTCATAGATGATTTTTTTAGGTGTCATCAATCCGGTACGAACAATGATTGGTTTCTGTGGCGATAAATAGATAGACAAGCTCTTACGGCGCATCTTGCGCTGAATTTGCACCTGATTATTTTCAAAATCCATCCATTCCATAGCTAAACATCATGACAAACTCGGCATTTAATTGTAAATGAAAATATGATTTCTTCGTTCTTTAACCTAGATCCTGAATCCGTCTTAAAAACCTGTGAAAATGCAGGGTTCCAGCCGACGGGATTGTTTACGCAGTTAAATTCGTATGAAAACCGCGTATTTGATATTCAGCTCGAAGGTTCTGAAAACATTATCGCTAAGTTCTATCGTCCTGAACGATGGACACCCAATGCCATTTTGGAAGAGCATCATTTCTTAAAAGAACTAAACGAAGCCGAAATCCCCTCGTTAAACCCAATTAAGCTTCAAAACAACTCGACGCTTATAGACTCAAATGGCATTTCAGTCGCCTTCTTTCCAAAATTTCGCGGACGTATGCCGCAGGAGCTGAGTCTTGGTGATTTAAATCGCATCGGTCAGCTGTTTGCGCGCGTGCATAATGTTGGCGCCAAATCCAAAGCACCGAATCGCCCTTACATGGACACCAGCTATTATGGCGGCTGGGCAACGCTAACTAATCTTGAAAACTGGGTAGTTCCTGAACTGAAAAGTCGTTACTTCCCCGCCGCAGAAGATATTTTAAATTTTATTGATGATCGTTTTGATCCATCTGAATTTATTCGTATTCATGGTGATGCTCATAAAGGTAACATTTTACAAATGCAGGAAAGTTACTTCCTGGTGGATTTTGATGATTTTTGTAATGGCCCTGCGGTTCAAGATTTCTGGATGTTATTAAGTTACAACGAAGAAACGCTGACCGATGAAAAAGACGCCTTCATTGAAGGCTATCAAATGTTTCGTGAATTTCCGTTTCATCAATTAGATTGGATCGAAGCCCTGCGCGGACTAAGAATTATTATGTACGCGGGGTGGATCGCTAAACGCTGGGACGATCCATCGTTTCCGAAATTGTTTCCTGATTTTGGCAACTTTTCCTACTGGGCCGAAGAAGTCGAAGCCTTAGAAAAAATTGCCTGGAGTTTGTAAAACTACTTAGCACATGGATGCGGAGCTTTGTAAGCCGCAACTGGATCTGTTGTTAACTGATCTTGTGGCAATGGATTAGGAAATGTGTAACCGGGTCCTTCCACATATTTTTGTAGTTCCCAAAAGCGATCTCCATTAGCTCGAAAATAAATTCGGTGTTCTAATTTACTGCCATTAGCGGCACCGCCAGTGATAAATACAAAACGTAGTTTTCCATTTTCATCGTAATGAGATTCCCAATTCACGCTCGAATCGTCAGAACCTCCTGAATTACTGTAAATTCTGGCAATGCCTTTTTTATCCGTGATCAAAATGCGCTGAGTATCGGCATATGGCTCACAGTAGTTCCAAACTTTATCCTGTTTTCCCCACCCCTTTTTCAGTTTTTGGTTAGCATCATATATTTTGCGAACCTCAATAACCTCGGGGTTTTTCTTCCAGTTTTTCTCGGTAATTTTGTTGGCCAGAGCTGCAGAACCTAAAAAAAGCGTCGTAATTAAAAGTATAGTGTTTTTCATATGCCCCAATCGTATGTTTAAACCCCGGTTTTGGGCAGTAATCGTTGCAGATCTACAACACTTAGGTCGGGATTCACTGTCAGAGTTTAGCTTCGGTTTCGACGCGGTTTAGACAAACGACATTTCTTCAAGAGATCTGCTTTTCCTTACAGGGTTTTTATTCTATTTTGTCCCATAGAGGTAAAAATGAAAAAAATCAAAGTAGCGAATCCTGTCGTTGAGTTAGACGGCGATGAAATGACCCGCATTATCTGGTCATTTATTAAGAACAAACTGATCACTCCGTATTTAGAAATCGATATTAAGTATTTCGACTTGGGCATGGAGTACCGTGATAAAACAAACGATCAAGTTACTGTTGATGCAGCTGAAGCCATTAAAAAATACAATGTTGGTATCAAGTGTGCGACTATCACACCTGATGAAGCCCGCGTAAAAGAATTCAATTTAAAACAAATGTGGAAATCACCAAACGGTACAATCCGTAACATCCTTGATGGTACTGTTTTCCGTGAACCAATTTTGATGAAAAATATCCCGCGTTTAGTTCCTGGTTGGACAAAACCAATCGTTATCGGCCGTCACGCATTCGGCGATCAATACCGCGCGACTGATTTAGTAATCAAAGGCAAAGGTAAATTAACAATTACGTTTGAACCAGAGGGCGGCGAAAAACAATCTCATGAAGTTTACAACTTCAAAGGTGATGGCGTTGCAATGGCAATGTACAACACGGATGAATCTATTCGTGGTTTCGCTCGTTCATGCTTTAACATGGCATTAACTAAAAAATGGCCTTTATATTTCTCTTCTAAAAATACGATCATGAAAAAATATGATGGTCGTTTCAAAGATATCTTCCAAGAAATCTATGAAAAAGATTTCAAAAAAGATTTCGAAGCTGCCGGCATCACATACGAGCATCGTTTAATCGATGATATGGTTGCTAGCGCGATGAAATGGGAAGGCGGATACGTTTGGGCTTGTAAGAACTACGACGGCGACGTTCAATCGGATACAGTAGCTCAAGGTTTCGGTTCATTAGGTTTAATGACGTCTGTGTTAATTACTCCAGATGGAAAAACTATGGAATCTGAAGCGGCACATGGAACTGTGACTCGTCACTATCGTCAACACCAACAAGGTAAATCGACTTCAACGAATCCAATCGCATCTATTTTTGCATGGACTCGTGGTTTAGCTCATCGTGGAAAATTGGATAACAATCAAGACCTAATCAAGTTTGCAAATACATTAGAAAGAGTTTGTATCGAAACAGTAGAATCTGGATTGATGACAAAGGACCTTGCTGTATGTATTTACGGTGATAAAGTTCCGGCTGATAAGTATTTAAATACTGAGCCATTCTTGGAAGCCATTGACAAGAATTTGGCTAAAGCCTTGAACATGTAATTTGAACTGATCTAATAAAGGGACGTGAAAACGTCCCTTTTTTTATTTGTGCTATCAAAAGACTAAGGAGTGTCCCGGTGGAACAAAAAAAACGATTTATTGATATTCCTCTGATTGCCGCGATTGCCGTATGCCTAGGAACGGGTGCTTACTTTGCTTATAAAAAGTTCTATGAGGAAACACACGGTCAATCGGATATCACTGTGTCTACTGCTGAAACCTCGGCACCTCTGCCTTCAAAAAATTTAAAGGTTTTTAATTCAATAACAATTACTCGCGCTGCGCTTGACGATGAGTTTTCTGACTTAACCAAAGTGATGATGAGCGCTCGAGCTGTTCCACAAAAATCTGAGGACGGCGAAACCATCGAAGGTATAAGAATTTCGGATATTCAAACTGACAGCTTTTGGACAAAATTTGGTTTCCAAAATGAAGATATTATACTTCAACTCAACGAAGACCTGATAGATTCTGCAGAGAGCGCTATAAATTTGTATACGACTCTGAAATCGGCCGATAATTTTAAATTTAAAATTATTCGGGGAACAGAAACCGGCGTCATAGCAATTAAAGTTAACTGAACCTTTAAAAATTACACGCCTGAAAATTTCGATTACACGGGCATACGCTCTAGCTAGTTGAAATTGCGTGAATTTCATTGGCCAGTGTTTTGACGTTGCGACCAATATGGGGACATTTTTGAGCGCGGTTCCTGTAAATTTAACATAGTCTATGATTAGACTTTGTTTGTACTATTATAAGTAAAATCAGTATTTTATCAAAACTTTGCAGTAAATTCTGTACAAAAATAAGTCGATATATTTGGTAAACATATTTTGATAGAACCCTTCTCGAGCACGGGTTTTTGGTAATCCGGACTCATAGGGGTTCCATGGGTGGTTTGGGACACTTGATATGCATCAAATTCGGCAATCAAGTGTCCTTTTTTTATGCGACGATTTTAGTCAGTTGCTTTGTTACATCCTGCAATTCGGATGCTCCGCTCAAAATTGATTCAGCAAAAAAATCATTTTCGTTAACCACGGTGATCAATTCTTTTGAAGCACCTTCAAGAACATTGAGTGAGTTGGACGCTTCAGATGAGCCTTTGACCTGTTCAGAATTTGCAGCGCTGATACTTTCGGCTTTCGCACTTGACTGCGTAGCCATTTGCGCCACTTTTGTTATTAGCTCTAGTGATTCCTTCGTACGTTTTAATCCCTCTTGAACAGAATTTGAGACATCCTTTAAATTTTCTCCAAAACTTTTTTCAATATCTTTGGTCAAGACCAAAACCTGCTCACTTGATCCAGCAACTATAGAGGAAATTTCTTTCGAGATCACCCCACTTAAACTCGCCAATTTTCCTACTTCCTCAGCAACAACTGAAAATCCCGCTCCAGCTTCACCGGCTCGAGCTGCCTCGACAGAAGCATTAAAAGAAAGAAGCTTTGTTTGAAAAACGATATCATTAATCGCATTTGTCTTTTCAGAAATTTGGCTAATGATACTGGTAACCCCTTGGAGCTTACCTGTATTTTCAGACACCGACTTTTCCAAATTTTCTTGAGCGCTTTTAATCATCTGCATAGAAACACTAAGAGAATTCAAAATCTTCAGACTTTGATCAGCTGCCATTTTTGTATTTTCGGCGATAGACGAAGATTCCCTCGCCGATTCTGATGTTTTACTAAGCATGGCATTCATTTGATTCACTGCAACCGCAGTCTGTTGTATTGATGTAGCCTGTGTCTTACTAGATTCTGTCAGCTGACTAGAACTTTGGGACAGACCTTTTGCGGTAGCCATAAGTTTTTCCGAGTCAGACTTAACAATTTCGATAGCATTTTTAACTGGTACAATAACTCGAAAATATTGTCTTAAACCACCTGCAAATGAAATAAATGTTGAAACAATAAGCGCCAATCCAAACCAGAAGAAATTCTCTTGCTTCATAAGATTCACTTCTGCTTGAACATCATCTGCGTAAACGCCGTTACCAAGAACCCAGCCCCAAGGGGCAAAAAGCTTAACAAATGATGTCTTAGGCTGAGGATCTTTCATTTTCGGCTTAGGCCAAAAATAGTCTACATAGCCTTCATTGGAAGTCTTTACCACTTCAACCATTTCGACAAATATTCTTTTTCCGTTTGGATCTGTTAAACCCTTTAGATCGGTTCCATTTAGCTTTTCGACCATTGGGTGCATGACCATCTTTACATCCATCGTATGAATCCAAAAATACTCGCTGCCACCGTATCGAAATTTCTTAATTTGAGCTGCCGCCGCCGCCTGCGCTTCCGCACGAGACATTGCTCCTGACTTTTCTTTTTCATAGAAATAGCTGAGGGTTTGAAAGACTGATTCCACAGCGATTTTTACTGATTGTTTTTTACTGTTTACAATTTTAGTTTCATAGCTTGGTAAGGTAACCATTAAAAATGCAACTACCAGTGGAACACTTGCCAATACAGAGGCTCCAATAAAAAACTTAAGAGCACCAAAACTTTTGGCTAGATCAACAAAAAATTTCAACATACCTACCTCGACTACCACATAGTCTATCGGAAAAACGCAAGGGGTGCATAAATGAAGAAATCTAAATTTAAAAATGTAGAGGGGTCCGAATCGAAGTTAAAGCCCTAAGCCGTCTTTTTATTTGATGTCTCATTCATCAGAACGAGTTGCAATTTTTGAATTCGCTCTTTGATCATAGGATTTGGCGACGTTTTTAGTTTATTTGAAATAGTCACACAATTAGCCAGCAACGTGTTCGTTTTAAAAACAACTGGATCATGGATATAATAATAGCGAAGAGTTTCTTCAATTACGTATAAGGCGCTGGCTTGAAATAAAACTTGGGACGATTCCATCCAGCCAATCAAAGTTTTAGTATTGGATTTAGTTATGGATTTTTTCATCTCAGCCAATAGGAAGTTTGCGCTGATGCGATTGTTGTCTTTCCAATTTAAAATGATCGTCTGCATTTCTTTAGAATCATAGCCAAAGCGGCAAAGGACCTCGGTAGCGTTGGCTACAATGCGTGGCTGCGAACACAGAAGGTAGCTTTTAATCAAAGCGCCCCAAGGCTGTGTCCATAAATCGGGATGCACCAATGAGACGGTCATTAAAATCAACGAGTTCAAGAAAGGATATTCTTTGCATTTAACAGTGATCAGCTGAAAGTGATCCGATAGAATTTGAAAAAGTTGATTCACAATCGGAGCGTTTTTGATCCCTAGTTCGACTCCTTTTAGGTGTTGAACTAGGAAAGCGACTTCGTTCCACTTATGTTCAAATAGGGCCTGATTTAAAACTTGGAGGGCTGCTAGAATGTCGTGCTGACCGCGGAAGTATGTCAGGCCTTGCATAGCGGCTTGTTGAGCTGATTCGCTTGGAGCCAGCATGCTGTGGTTAAAGAATTCTTTTAAGGTAACGAATTCTTTTATCTCTAAGATTTCGGAATGATCTTGGAAGCCTTTTAAGTCCACCATTTTAGACACAGGGTTGTTCATATAAGGAATTGCGGATTCCATGCCTTCTTTTTTAATAATCAGTGTGTTCTCAGATTTATCGCTTACACAACCAAGCATACGAACAGATTCAATTAAGGGAACGCCGGCAAAAGCATAGCCGTTGTTTAACCGAACGAATCTTAGAGTGCCGTTTGAAATCGATGCTTTTAGAAGGAAGCGGTGTTTATGCTCGGAAAAAATTTTCTTGTCCAATTCTTGGGCCCATTCGAACAGTGCACGAACACAGAATAGGGCGAACCGCGGATCTTGGTTTTTCATGATAAAAACAATCTCATCCCCGATGATTTGGTAAATTTCACCATCAAAGCGATTTATAACATCATTAGCAACGGAGAAGTATTCATTTAGAACACTAACAATGTGCTCTTCTTTTTTCTGAAGGAAAATTTGCGTGTAGCCGTTCAAGTCGATACGGATCACAGAACATGGAATCTGAGTCAAATGAGGAGTCTGATTATCAATTTCAGAATGGACAGCAAGCCCAACCGTATTCTGAAGATGATGTATCTTTTCAGATTTTTCCGAGTTCATTTTATCCAGCATGTACGTAGATTCAATCAACGTCTGCGCTTCACGAGACCGCGCTTTGATTTTAGAAATGTCACCTTTAGTGCCCTTTTGAAGCATACGATCCAGGGTCAGGAAATCTTTCATTACGAGATAGACCAGGAATCCAAGGAACGCGGTGATGATGAAGACGTCTTTGATGAAGATGTAGATGTTTTGTTTTTGTCCTTCCAAAAAGTATGTCCAGAAATCGGTAGAAAAACCGACGCTGACAATGTTGTCTCCAATTTTAATAGGTTTTACGATTTGATCTTTATATTTTAAAGGAGTTCCGTAGGATGCAATCCGACGATCATGAGTTTTCTCGCAGCCCGAAACTCCATTAGGTGAATACTCGAACAATACTTGGTCTCTATCCTTAATACAGTAGTAATTAATCAGATCGATTTCAACTGCGCCATCGAAGTGCTCTTTAAGCGCTTCGATATTTCCGGTCATCACAAGAGTTTGAGCGACAGATAGCAGATGCTCGACTCTTTTTAGCCTAGCCATATCGTTATCTGTTTTCCTATCAGTCGTCGCGTATAAAGTTTGCCCGAACGACAAAAGAATATAAGAAACCCAAAAAACAGCAATGATGATTAATAAAAACGATTTTCTTTTCATCATTTGCTAACTATCCCCCATCCCATATCTAGACCTACTTCTTGGCAACTTTTAACGCTGTAAATTTTGAACCGTCATCACGAAACACATATTTCGCTTTCGCCATCGACTCGCCAGCTACATCGCCAGATTGATTCATTACCCGAATGCCCTTACTTGCCAGAAGCTTACTTAATTTTTCATCAGAATAAATAAGACCACGCAAGTTGCCCGCTTCTTCCTTAAAGAAAGAATTAATCTGTGCTGGTGAATTTAACTGAGTAACTTTCTTTTGTGCACTGGCGATATCTGCAGAGTTAAATGCTTCAGTGTTAGAAGCACCTTCCGCTACACCTGCTGCCGAACCCGAGCCCCCCGAACCTCCGCCACCGCTTAAACCTAGTGAACGTGGTCCGCCACCAATTGGTCCGCTAGAATCACTAGCTGTCGACCGCTGAAGAGAAGGCTTTCCGGCAGTGCCCGAATCCGTAGCCCCAGATTTTTGAGCGATAATACCCGCAGCTACTGCAGAAGTACCAGAGGCAGCGATCAAAGCATCTGGGTTCAAAGTCGTATCTGAATTAGTTGTGGGAGTTTTTCTAGTAACAGAAACTACGCCAGTTGCGGCGCTTAACTTACCAAGCGATCCCCCACCACCAATAACTCCAACTCTACCCGACGTGGGAACCGAATTTGCGATATTAGAAAGTTTCTGATACACCGGAGCAAACGCTTGCCCAGCCTGAAAAGCCGCAGCAGTAGGAATTGTATTACGAACAGCGCCAGCAGCTATGGTACCTTCGGAAGGAGTAACACCAGCGGCAGTACCAGAACCAGGTACAGCCTGATCAACCTGTGCCAACGCGGGAGCTAACCCGATAGGCTTGCCAATTTGCGAAGCCATAGCTTCGGGCATAGGTTTTTGTTCGATGGGGACGATGTCTGCTTTGGCAACGCCAAATCCTGCTCTATCTGCAGTATTAGCATCGGTAAAGCGGTCCGTCCCAACACCGGTGCCAAGATTACACATTACATTTTTATCATCCAACTCTAGAATCGACTCTTCAACTATTGTGCACATGACTTTATCGATTTCAAGTTTTCCGTTTTCATAGAATCCGTCGAAGCCTTCCAAACATGCTAAACCACTTATCCAGTCAGAAGAGTACATTTTTCCAATGATAATTTTTTTAAATTTATCTAAAGTGGGTTGTTTTAGTTTAATCATCTCGCCAATATCACTAAAGGTATCCCCATGTTTTCTACCAACACATCTGCCCAGAAGTGATTCGGGGTGAGTAAACGAGAGATTCATATTGTGTTCGAAAACTGAAATTTTATTTTTAATTGCCACTACGGCTTGATCCGAAGCCTTGTTACAACTATTTTTTGAAAACTCCGACTCTTCAATAAATTCATTTGAAAAAAGTCCTACAGTTTGAACTGATTTACCTAATATGGTATCGCAATGCCCTTTGGAACGAATTGATTCGGAATATCCTTTTTTCGCTGCACTAAAATCTTTTTTATACTTCTCGCATACATTTTTATTTATTTTACAGAGCTTTTTACTTGCATCACATTCTGCTTTTTCTTGAGTTGATGAGGAAAATAAATTGAGCGCATTAAATTGATCATCGTTGATATCAAATTTCATACTTTTCAGTTTTTCTTTAATATTTACGGTACAAATATTCTTGTTTTTAATTTCGCATTGAATATTTACAGTTTCGCCATTGCATTTGAAAGAATATTTACGAAGCTCAACATTTTTTTCGATTAAAGTACATACAGCTCTAGCATTAAAACTAAAAAATAAAAGTAGCAGTGAGGCTATTATTTTTATATGGCTCATAGTATTTAATTAATCGGGAAAAATTGGTAAATACTTAAGCTTATTCAGGAATTTTAATAATTCTTATTTTTTAATTTCACTGGAATCGACTATTTTATATCCAGTTTCTATGTCTAAACTATCGTCTACCATAGCCTTAGCTAACTCGTTTACAGATGTGACTACTGGCCTTAGAAAGTCATTGCCTAAAACTGACTTCAAACCCTTTACAACTACTATAGAAAGCGATTCAAAAAATCTGAAATCTTCTCTATCTCCGAACAGCAAACCCGGTCTGAATATTGTTATCGAGCCTAATCCCTTATTTAAAATTGCTTGTTCCGCCTCACCTTTAGTCCTGTTATAGAAAAACTTAGATTTTGAATCTGCACCCTTCGCCGAAATTAAAAGAAATTTAGATGCACCTACTGTTTTAGCTAGTTCTGCGAAATCAGTTATGCCGTAAAAATCTACTTTTCTGAAATTTTCTTTGCTTCCAGCTTGTTTGATCGTAGAACCTAAACAGCAAAAAAATACCGATTTCTTAGTATTCAGATCAACCTTTGAGATCTCACTTAGATCTTTTATAATTATATTTAAAATCTTCGGATGATTATTTTTTAGGGGCCGTCTACCAATAGATATAATTTTTGAATAAAGATCGTTTCTGATTAACTCTTCAATTAAAAGATTGCCAACCAAACCCGTTGCCCCTGCTACAACAGCTTCCATGTTATTCACATTCGCTATCTAAATCAGCGATATCTTTGCCAGTAGATTGTTTGTATCGTTCAGCTAAATTTTGGAATGAAGAAATATAATTAGCACCTTTTACATCTGCTGTTCTAGCAGATACATCTACCGCCGCGTGTCCAGTTGCGCTATTTTTATCTGCAAATACACCTACTAATTCATTTGGTTTTGCTTCTGAAACACAGCCACCACCAGACATTCCAGGATAAGAGATAGCATTTGTCAAAACCCCTTTAGCAGTTTCGCCAGCGAAAATTTTCGCATCTTTTTGATGCCATAAAACTCTATCAGAGATAGTTTTTGATAACTTAGTTTGATTGTTATATTCTGGGTAACCCCAGCAATTGACTCTATTGCCACTGCTTGAAGTAGTGATCTGAGTTGTTTTTAACTTGAAGAAATTGTTATCTTTTTTATCGTAATTTTTTAACTTTAAAATTACCAAGTCACTTTTACCATAGAATCTGCGGCTTAAGCAGTTACCGTTTAAATCTTTTTTCTCGCAAACGAAATCAGTATTTTCTTTTGTCATTTTAAAGAAAACTTGAGCACCGGCCTTGTTTTCGAACATTTCTGAATCACAAGTCTGACCACTATGAAAGTTCACATCAAAATGTTCTGAATCTTTCAATGCTGGTTTGTCTTGTGAGTCAACTGGGATATCAGTGCTACCATATAAAAGGTGAGCAGAGGTAATGATATGGCAGCTAGATATTTTTTGCCCTGAAGCAGCGCTTGTTCCATCTGTAAACTGAGCAGAAACTGCACCCGTTGCTTTATTCATTAACTCATTTTTAGATCTGTCATATGGGATAAGTCTTTGGCTGTTAACTTCACGCTGTGCTTCAACTGATAGCTTACCGATATCAGATTTGCATTTACTAGCGTCGTTTTTAAAGCATTCATCAAGCTCTTCAGAAGCTTCGATAAGGTCTTTAACAGCTTGAGTATCAAAACATGAGTTATTAGCGAACACTTGTTGTGCTAGTATCATTGTGATAATCAGTGTTAATGCTTTCATGTTAAGCTCCTCAATTAGTGTGTCTGGCTATCTAAATATCCAATATTCGTACCTGTCGCAAACTGAATCGCCTTAACCTATTGGTTCCAATAAAGAATACATGGTCTTTGGGGATGAAAGTCTCTAAATGAGAAAAATATCAATAACTTAGGAGCAAATTGCGTCCGTCACGGTACCCAAAGTTGTTACTTTTGTTATGTTACTCGTATCGTAAATACTCACTTTCATTGATATAAACTTACTTGAATTAGGCCAAAAGCATACACTCTCCACCCCGTCTACCCAACTAGAGGCCAATTACACTTCATCCTTAACAAATAATTTAATTATTCACCCTTTAATATGTAGGATTGAGGCTGAACCTTTCGGAGGAAAAATGGAAGCAACAGAAATTGTAAAAAAATATTTTGACTACTTCAATTCAGGTAACAACGAGGGCATGATTTCTTTGTTAGATAAAGATGTCGCACACGAAGTTAATCAAGGAGACCCAAGAAAAGGTACTCAACTCTTCAAGGAATTCATGAAGCACATGGATACATGCTACAAAGAAAATTTGCGCGATATCGTGATAATGAGTAGTCCAAGTTCGAAAAATCGAGTTTCTGCTGAATTTATAGTGGATGGAATCTATCTAAAAACTGATAACGGACTTCCAGAAGCTAGAAATCAAAAATATTCTGTTAGAGCGGGAACATTTTTTGAAGTTTCCGACGGAAAAATATCAAGAATAACAACATACTATAATTTGCCTCTGTGGATCAAAGCAGTTCAGTGATCAATTTTTCTGATATAGAATTTCGACTACTAAAAGGATCAGACATCTCGAAATATAAGAGCGAGCTCGCTTCCATACGAATTGAAATATTTAGAGATTTCCCTTATCTGTATGAAGGCGATCTAGAATATGAAGAAAAATACGTAAAGGTTTATGAGCGGTCTAAAGAAAGCTTGGTAGTATTGGCGGTGCATGAAGGCAGAGTCGTTGGTGCGACCACCGCTCTGCCATTAAGAGACGAAACTGACTATCTTAAAAAGCCTTTAGTCGAAAACAATTTTTCCATCGACAACATCTTCTACTTCGGTGAAAGTATTCTCAAAAATCAGTATCGAGGTTTAGGCGTGGGTAAGAAATTTTTCGAATTTCGCGAAAGACATGCGATGTCTTTTAAAAAGTATAGCACAACTTGCTTCTGCGCTGTCACTCGGCCAGAAAATCATCCCAGCAAACCATCGACCTACGCACCTTTAGATAATTTTTGGATTAACATGGGTTACAAGAAGGACCCACGCCTCATTGCCTCGTTTCCATGGAAAGATATTGGAGACGCAATCGAAACTGAAAAACCAATGACGTATTGGTTGAAAGAATGGAAAAATGAATTTTAACTTAGCACTAGCTCAATACCCAATTCATTTCTACAAGTCAGAAGCTGACTGGTTAAAAAACCTAGATAAATGGTTTAGCGAGGCTAAAGATGCTGGTGCTAACCTCCTTTGCTTTCCTGAATATGCATCTATGGAACTAGTTTCATTAATTCCAGGCCATGACAAAATGAATGTTAAGGAGCAATTGGTAAATCTACAGCATTTTCACGAGAAATTCCTGACGGCTTTTACGGAAATGGCGATAAAATATTCAGTTTATGTCGCTGCCCCGTCCTTCCCAAGACTGATTGGAGAAAAATATTTTAATCGAAGTTATTTTGTCTCCCCAACTGGAAACTACGACTTTCAGGACAAAATCCACATGACTAGGTTCGAAGACGACTGGGGTATTTCACCGGGTGAAACCGAACTAAAAATTTTCGAAACAAGTTTTGGCCGAATTGCCATACAAATTTGCCTGGATATCGAATTTCCATGGGCGAGTAGTCTATTAGCTGGATCAAACGTAAACTTAATTTTAGCACCAAGCTGTACTGAAACTTTCCATGGGCTAAACAGAGTCCATGTAGGCGCTAGAGCGAGAGCCTTAGAGAATCAAATTTATATAGGAGTTTCCCAAGTGGTTGGTGATGCACCTTGGTCACACGCAGTAGACATCAATAACGGCTACGCAGCCTTGTACGGCCCCATAGATACCACTTTTCCAAAGGATGGAATAATCGAATCGGGATGCCTAAATCAATTTACCTGGTTAATAACGAAAATTGAGCCATTGAAACTCGAATCTGTTAGAAAAGATGGTCAGGTGTTCAACTTCAAGCTCAGCTCGAAATATCCTTGGTCTTTATCATCATTAGGTAACCTAATTCTAAAACCTACTAAATTGTTTTAAATATCAGTAGTTTCGGCTTATTTATATAGCACAAATCCAAAACCTTTTACGGTACCAATCTCAAAAATAGGAATACAATACTTTGAGCTTTTCACTATGAATAAATTACCGCTCGTAAATCATATTTTAACCTTCAGCGAATCAAATTTTCTTGTCGCCCACGCCAAAGAACTAACGAAACAGTTGCGAGCCTAATTTTAGTAGGTACCTTAATACGCAGAGTTAAAGTTAATAGCTTTATAAGCTCAAATCTATGCTAACGATAAGACTTTCCAATCGACTACAATAAAATTAAATTATAATGTCGATCTATAAATTTATACCCCATAATTTTTACAGAAGCTTCTAAACTCTACAGCCGAAACTTACAAGAAACACTTAAAGTGTGTTACTATCCATCTCGAATGTCTAAATACCCTTTAATTTCAAAAGTAATTCTAATCCAAGTTCTAATTAGCTTAATAGGCATCTCAATCATTTTAATAAGTGGTCTAACTTTGTTAAAGTCCATTTCGAACCAGAATATTGCTCAATACAAAATGACTATCAGCCATACTATAGCACCAAACCTAGAGTCGTTTATATCTTGGTATATTTTAAAAATGCCAATCTTGAATGACGAATTCGAAAAACTAAAAACAGAACACAAGATCAAGTCGGTTCGAATTGAGCCCGCAAGTATCGCTTTGAAAAAGAAATATGGAACAAATTTTTTAGTCCTACCTGATCTAAATAATACACTCGAGAAATCCGCCGACTACTACTTGATCGCGGAAATAGATAATGAAATATTTAGCCTCCAAGGCATTCCTGCTTTCTGGTATATAGCTTTTTTTTCAATGATAATTGCTTCGATATTAATAATATTATTTTTTTATCGCTCAATTAAAAACCAACTTTTTACAGCTCTTAAACATATCGATGAAACTATTGAATATATACGATTAGGAAGCATTCCAAGTTTTTCTTATCAAACAGAAAATAACGAATTTTCAAGATTTATTGTCGGAATGAAGGCTCTCTATAATTCTACAAAAGAAATTGAACGTTCAAAATTGTTTTTTGATATAACTCGTCAAGTATCTCACGACATTAGGTCCCCCCTGTCTGCATTAAATATGACCGTCAATGGGATGTCCGAAACCTTAACAGAAGAAAAAAAAGCCGTAATTAAAAGCTCCATCGAAAGAATTAATGATATCGCCAATGATTTACTTTGGAGATCTAAACAGCCTTTGTATTCTGAAAAGCCGGATCACACTACCAGTAAAAATCTAAATCATGAACCAATTCTTTCTACGATTAGCTCCATAGTTACCGAAAAGAAAATACAATTTGAACAAAATAGAAATGTTGAAATCATTTTACGGAAACCTAGTTGCGAAGAGATCTACTCAAAAATATGCGCAGCGAGCTTAAAAAGAATTATTTCAAATATAGTGAACAACTCATTTGAAGCGATACAATCCTCACCTAAGGGAACCATTTCTATTTCTATTACCGTCAAAGACGAAATCGAAATTTCTGTTGTAGATAACGGTAACGGCATACCGGAAGAGATACTACATCAATTAGGCAAACACGAAATAACTTCGAAAAAGCAAAATAGTATCGAAGGCGGCTCCGGAATCGGGTTACTTAACGCCAAGAAATTAATTAATTCATGGAATGGACGTCTAATAATTCAAAGTAATCTTAATTTAGGAACGGAAGTTAAGATCATTATTCCAATTTCCAAAAGAGAAGCAAAAAAATTGGAGACATCGATTAAATCACAATCTGACAATGCAGATATTGTTCTAATTGATGATGACTTAATTTCCCATATGACCTGGAATATAGCAGCAAAAGGAAGCGGAAAAAAGTTATTAGCAATCGCGGATCCTCATGAATTTTGGAGCTACCTAGGAAACATTAAACAGTCGACTCCTGTTTATATCGACTCGAATCTAGGAAATAATTTAAAGGGAGAAGTATTCGCCAAATCAATATATGAAAGGGGTTTCAAAAATATTTTTTTAACCACTGGATTTGATCCTACTGAATTTTCACACTTAAATTATTTAAAAGGGGTTATTGGAAAAACTCCTCCCAATTTCAATGAACAATACATGGCAAGTGAAAATTTATGAATGATAAAGCAAAAAAAGTAATCGACATCTGTAGCTTATTTTTGGTTTCTCAGGTTTCAACCCTAATGTCAGAAATGGTCAATAAGCCAGACGCTAAAATATTAAGCTCTCCAAACTGGAAGCGTATTGTGAATTTTGCAGTTTCAAATGATATTTGCGATTTTGATAGAAGTTTTAATCCAAGAAATATAAGGCCCGTACCTAAACTAATAACTATAGCGAAGCTAATTCAAGACTTCTTTGAAGATCGAATTGTATCCATCGATAATAACTATATTGCCGAGATCATCGATAAAAATTGCGACCAACCTTTTGAGCTGATTGACGACCAAATTTCAATTAAAAAAGATTGGCAATTTGTCTTTGATGAACATTCTGAACACGGTATATTTCAATGGTTAAAAAATTTTTTCCGTGTTTCAATCAAATTTTATACGCCAAAAAATTTAAAGCACGCCATTATAAATGGCGGTCCGATCTGGAAACAAGTTTTTGGTGAAAATGTTCGAGAACTATTTGATCTAAAAAAATTTGATTCCGATCTTTTTTTGAGCGTGATGCGAGCTATGCACCAATCAAATTCTAAAGAATCTGAAACACTTGTTGAAATTCTTAAAGAATACGCGTGTAAAAATATTTTAGACGTGGGTGGCGCTACAGGTGCCTTTTCCCGGGCCTTCTCAAAAGCCAATCCCAGCTCCGAAGTGTCGGTATATGAAAAGAATGATACACTAACCTTAGTTAAAAGTATTGCCCGTGAGCTTTCTCTTCAAGAACCGGAAAATTTTAAATATATTTCCGGGGACTTTTTTGATTCCTCTATTCAAGACGGACTTTTCGGGATTCCTAGCGAGGCGAGATACGACTTAATTATTTTAGGCTGGATACTCCACGACTGGTCGGATGAGGAATGTGTAAAAATTTTGGGAAAGGTAGTTTTCCACTTGAAAAAGGAAGGAGTTGTTCTGTTGCTAGAAAAACCCCTATCACCTGAAGGCCTAGGTCCCGCAACGACACTTGATTTAACTATGCTTTTTCAAACTGGCGGAAAAGAAAGAACGTTATCTGAATACCTAGAAATTGGAAACGCGTGCGGTCTAAAATTCAAATCATATCATCAAACAAACTCGAGAAGAGATTTAATCTTTTTAGAAAACTATGAAAAATCTTAATTACATAAATTTCGACAAAAGTGATAGTGAACTATGGAGGCATTTAAGCCAGCGAAGTCTAAAATATTTGCAATCGCATGGCGCAAGCGAAATTTGCGAGGGAGTAAAGTCGCTTGGTTTAGATTCAGGGGATCTACCAAGTTTGGATGACCTGGATTCTAAACTCTCTAAATTGGGTTGGTCAGTCACTCCTGTGGACGGGTTTGTGTCTTCTAAAATATTTTTAGAGTGCTTATCTCAACAATGTTTACCCATTTCAGTAAAAATGCGATCTTGGGACGAAATGGAATTCTCGGCCGCACCTGACTATTTTCACGAGGCTTTTGGCCACGTTTCAATGCTCGGTAACTCTGACGTTAGGACTTTTCTTAAAAGATACGGGGAAGTTGGTCTAAAATGTTTTTCATTTGAAACTGACGATATATACCTACAGGGTTTATCTGAAAATATTCTATTTAGAAAAAAACAGCCCCAAACTACTACACCAATAATTGTTAATTTACCAAACGATGAAATCAGCGAACTAATTCAGCTAACTCGGATAGGATGGTGGACTTTCGAAACAGGGCTGATCCTGCAAGAAGGTAAATTGAAGGCTTGGGGTGCAGCACTTTTATCATCTCCATCGGAATTATTACGTTTTGGTAATATGCCTACCTTTCCTTTATCTTTAGATTGTGCTTGGAAGCATTTCGATCCTTCAACCTATCAACTCGAGTATCACTATATAGAATCGTTTTCAGAAGCCCTTTCGCTTTTAGATAAATTCGAGAAAACCCTCGCAGTGAATATCGGTGGCTACCACGCTTGTCATATGGCTCTAAGTTCTAAGTCTCACTGTAGAATAAGATCACGACAAAAAGAAACATTCATTGGTAAAATTGTTAAACTTAATCACAAGATGGTCACAATTAAGCTTGAAGAGCTTAATAATTTGAATTCGACAGTCAAAATTAATATTGAAGATATCTCTGGAATAGAACCGCTAGGAAAGCTTTGAATGTCCGATCTGATTCCGCTCATTTTAATACATGTACTCTCTCTAATCTCGCCTGGACCGGACGTTTTTTATGTTTTAAACGCTTCATCGCGCTCTCTACGAGAAGGAATACTTTCTGGCTTTGGCATTTTTCTAGGCAACTTTGTACTAGTATTTTTAGTTTTGGCTTTGGGTTCTCATATTCTGAATTATACCCCAAGCATATTCCCGTTTCTAAAAGTATTGGGTGCTTTTTACCTAGTATTTGTAGGAATCCGGATAATCCAATCTACATATTCAAGCTGGGACATGACCGAAATACCAACGCCAAATGAGGAAAAGTCTGAGACTCGTTCGAAGATTTTGGTTTTGAAATCTTGTGGCATGTGTATCTCAAACCCTAAAGCAGTTTTATATTTTACAAGTTTTCTACCTCCTTATCTTTTTAAAGAAGGCCATATATTTTGGTTAGGAGCGACCCTAGTGCTACTATTAGGCTTATTTTGGTTTTTATTAATTGCTGTTGTAGGAAACAAGATTTTTTCCTATTTAACGAAGAGGAAAAAGGACTTTGTTAATTTGATGTTCGGTGCAGTCCTAATTGCTTTTAGCTTATCTTTAATTTTAAGCGGGATGGATATTTGATGAAATACATTTTTTTCCTTTTTATTTCTAATAGCTTTGCTTATTCTTCTACCCAATTTATTGCTTGGGGAGGAACAAACTCAATCGTAAAACCCCAAATTCGGGAGAATTTCTTAACAGGATTTCAGCTTGGTTTTGAATCTGAGTTCGGAAGAGGAAGCTTCGAAAAATACATTAAAACCTACTCCGATGAGAGCGATTCTAAGACAAGTGCTATAAAAATTGCTAAAAAAGCGATTGATGACGGTGCCATCGGATTAATTGGCTTTCCCGGAAGTCATGATGCCCTTTTAGTAGGTGATGTCGCGAGAGAAAAATCGATTTTGTCTATTTCTCCTGGATGCAATCACGAGGACTTAGGAAAATTTGGTTTTTTTGTTCACTCAACTGGACATTCAGGAACTCATGAGATCGACTCAAGTTTGTGGTTTATACAAAAATATTTCAAGGGTATAGGATTAGTAATTGTAAACCCGAGGGCTGCAGCATCTTTTAATATGGGTGAACTTTTTAAGAAAAAATCTGAAAAAGAAATATTTCAAGTTAATTTAAATGATAAACTACAGCTTCCGGAATCAACTATTTCCGATCTGAAAAATGGAGTGTTTAAATATATAGTATTTACTCCGTACCCCGACGACTTAAGTCAGGTAACAAAGCAGCTAACCGATAGTAATATAGACCTTCCCACTTTGGCAGGTTCGGCTTGGGGGACCGTAGATTCTGATGTAATGAGAAGATATGTTGTTAGCAAGAAAAAACCATTTTACATGATGACTTCGTGGAACGCTAAAAGTACTCACGGAAAAAATTTTATCAAAAAATATAAAAAAAGTTTTGCTAAAGAGCCTTCGGCTGATAGCGCTTATGGATATGACCTTGGAGTGATAGTTGCTCAATTACTTAAGAATAGTAAAACTCCGTATACCAAGGAATCATTTTCTCATTCTCTAAAAGAAAAAAATTGTTTCAGC
>DDTZ01000185.1 GCA_002344565.1 Bdellovibrionaceae bacterium UBA2351
ACAACAGCCGCAAAGTTTAAAAATCGATATCGATATTCAAACGTCGACGGCAGGTCACCCTGCTGTTTTTGAAAAAGCGGTATTAGTGTTTTTGGTGGACGGTCAAGTCGATGCGGACAAATTATTAGAGGCCGTTAAGCTTTCGCAGACAAAATTTTGCGGAGTCAGCGCGATGTTATCAAAAGCATTTCCAATTGAATACAAAGTGATCTTAAATGGAACAGAAGTAGGATCCGGATTAGCAAATTTTGAAACAAACAAATAGGAGTCGCTATGAAAAAAAATGAAGGAACAGTGGACAGAGTGTTACGAGTTGCCGTTGGCTTAGGCTTACTAAGCCTTGTTTTCGTCGGTCCACAAACTATGTGGGGATTGGTTGGAATCGTGCCACTTCTTACTGGTGCCGTTGGATTTTGTCCATTGTACAAAGTTTTCGGCTTTGATACGTGCCCAATTTCAAGTGCCGGTAAACGCTAAGTAGCATTTGATATTTGGAATCCCAATCGCTAAAGCTAAGGGTGATTTTCTTGAATCGATATAGTCGTCGGCGCTAGCCTATCTTCTGTAGTATTGTCACCAAGGTTGCCCTTTTTATTTTTACCCCAACATTTGTAGGTACCTGACTTTGTTTGAGCACACGTAAAACTGGACCCGCAGACCACATCGGCATAGGTTTCATCAGGATCTACTTTATACAAAGAGTTTACCAAGCTCGTGCGTTCACCAGTACCAATATTTCCTTCCGAATTATCGCCCCAACAATAAAGATGATCTGACTCCGAAATGGCACACCCGTGTGTTACGGATACAGAGACATGTTTAAATTTTAAATCAGAACTAATTACTTCGGGGACAGGTGCTGGACTTGAAAGTCTATTGGCAATGTAACTATACCCCCAGCATTTTAGATCTCCGCTAATAGTGATACCACAACCGAACCCACCTAACGAAACTGACTTGTACTTAACACCGACATCAATTTGCTTTGGTGTTGAAATATCAGTTGAAGTCCCATCACCTAACAGATAGTAGTTATTATCACCCCAACATTTTAAGTCTCCACTAGTAGTGATACCACAATTAGAATTGTCGGCTGATACAATGCTCGCATAGCTTTCGCTAGCATCAATCGTTACCGGGGAAAACGACTCATCCGTTTCCCCATTTCCAAGACTGTAGCTGGAATTTCTTCCCCAACATTTTACCTTGCCTGCGTTAGTCAGAGCGCATGAATGATGGTCTCCGGATGAGAGTTCTATAAATTCCGAACCTTCATCCACCTGATTGGGATAGTTGAGTTGATTAGAATGCCCCAATCCCAATTCACCATTAGAGTTCGCTCCCCAACAGTAAACCTTGTTGTGTTTGGTAAGCCCACACTGAAAATACGTACCAAAAGTAAACTTCACAAAATTCCAAGGGTTTGAAATTTCAAGCGGAGATTTGTAATAGTCAAAAAGACCAAGCCCTCGAGAAAATAGATCCCCATTCCAACATTTCAGGTTTCCACTAGTGGTGATGCCACAATATAATTTTCCAAGGACCACGGACTGATAGCTTGCACCAGAATCAACGACAACCGGAGTCGCACGCGTGATCATTGATCCATCACCTATTGATCCAAAATAATTATAGCCCCAACATTTTAAAATCCCGGTGGTTGTTATTCCGCAGGTATTATATTCAGATTGTTCAATCGATTGATAAAGCACTCCAGAATCAACAACGACCGGAGTCGTGACGTTGGTCAATGATGAGTTACCAACTAAATTCCAAGTCTGCCCACCCCAACATTTCAAGATGCCTGATGTCGTGATCCCGCAGGTCGCCGTGCTGGATTTAACCACAACGCTATAGTTTGAAGCCGAATCAATATTAACTGGAGATAGTTTTAACGTCGTAGTTCCATCTCCGAGTTGTCCGTATTGATTTTGTCCCCAGCATTTCAGAAGTCCTGTCGCGGTAATCCCGCACACTGAATTATAAGATAAACTCACGCTAGAATAAGCAGTTCCAGAATCTATCACGACGGGGGACGTTCGATCCGTGGTAGTTCCATCGCCCACCATTCCGTTATAATTGGTACCCCAGCATTTTAGGATCCCAGTGCTCGTGATAGCACACGTTGAAATTCCGCCTAGCACTACTTTTTGATAATTAGTTCCAGCATCAATTGCCGTTGGACTTGTTTTATCGACCAAGGTTCCATCACCCAAAATCCCATTACTATTTTTTCCCCAGCATTTTAGCTTAGCCGCTGTGGTAATTCCGCAAACAGTATAACTAGAAATTATAAGATCGGAATAGGTTTCCCCGGTATCAATCGCCAAAGGAGTAGAACGTAATGTTTTCGTACCATCACCNNCGTTATAATTGGTACCCCAGCATTTTAGGATCCCAGTGCTCGTGATAGCACACGTTGAAATTCCGCCTAGCACTACTTTTTGATAATTAGTTCCAGCATCAATTGCCGTTGGACTTGTTTTATCGACCAAGGTTCCATCACCCAAAAGCCCATTACTATTTTTTCCCCAGCATTTTAGCTTAGCCGCTGTGGTAATTCCGCAAACAGTATAACTAGAAATTATAAGATCGGAATAGGTTTCCCCGGTATCAATCGCCAAAGGAGTAGAACGTAATGTTTTCGTACCATCACCGAGCTGTCCACTGCCATTATATCCCCAACATTTAACTTTCCCCAAAGTGGTGAGTCCACAGGTGAAATAGTGTGAAGCTATGACCTTTGAGTAGCTTTCACTGGCATCTATGGCAACAGGGACATTTTGATCTATGCTGTCGGGTAAACCTAACTGTCCCTGTTGGTTACTTCCCCAACAAAACAGACGATTGGAATTAGATAAGGCGCACGTATGATTTAACCCAGAGGATACAGATACAAAGGTAGTCCCCGAAAGAACAACACGTGGTATATCTTGAGTTTGCGCATCTAGAAAGTTATTGAAATCAAGCGACCGTGGTCCCCAACATTTCATTCGTCCATTTGTTAAATAAGCACACGTTGAAGATTCTCCATCGAAGGAATTTGTATACAAACGAGGTTTTTCGTTCTCTAATTCTTGCGGCGGTAACGATTCTGGGTTTTTAATATCTGTCGAAAAATTGGAAGTACACGAAATAAGGATAAAATACACAAAACAAAGTGGTACAAAATTGATTCGTTTCATGGATAAACTATCGGTATTTTAAAGCTAAAGCTTTAACTACAACACCGAAAATGGAATTACACCGTTCAAGTGTGTTTTAATTCTTTGGTTAAAATAAAGTTCGCAGCGGAGTTAAATAATGTCTAAGCCATTTCACATTTTGTTTTTATGTGTCGCAAACTCAGCAAGAAGCCAATTAGCTGAAGGTTTAGCGAGATCAGTATTTAAAGGCGATGCCATCATCGAAAGTGCCGGCTCAGAACCTTCTGGGAAAGTTCAGCCTTGGGCGATTGAAGTATTGAAAGAAGAAGGGATCGACATTTCAAAAAACTGGTCGAAATCGACAGAACAGCTGCCATTAGATTTTGTTGCTAATCTTCACTATGTCATCACATTGTGCGCAGAGGAAGTTTGTCCTATGTTGCCATCAAAAGCGAAGCGCCTTCACTGGCCCATCCAAGACCCAGCTTCAGCTCCAGAGAGTGAAAAGCCCGAAGCATTCAGAAAAGCGCGCAATGAAATTCGAAAAAGATTGCTGGAGTTCAAACTCGGTCTTTAAAAAAATCTTCACGATATTGCTAATATCCTAGTAATTGCTTACATGCTTTATCTGAAGAACTCTCTAAGGTCCTCTTTTCACACTTAGATCGATCTATCGAACTGATTTTAGATCCTTGAAATACTATTCTGACATAGTCGCATTCGTCTTTTGAAAATGACCTGCCTGACTCATCGACGATCTCAGCATCAAGCAGCTGAAACCCGCCACCTTTTGGCTTTTGTGGACCATACGTTTTAGAAGAAACATAAGGAGGAACAATACGCCACTCAGTGGCTTCTCCAATCGTGCCTGTATTAGGTAACCACTTGCGGACATGAGGGCAAGCCGAATAGATTTTCAACTTATCACCCCCAACTTTTTTTATCTCGGCTTGAAAGCTATCAACTGATTTTTCAGTCTCGATAGTATCACCAGGGCTATCTGGAATTTTACGCCACGAAGAATTAAATACAACTAATTCAAACTTTTTTTTTGCTAAGGTTGTTTCGGCTCCATAGTATTCCTGAGCAATAACTTGAGAACCGTCCTTAAAATCTACAGTGCTGTTGGCAATACGACCTAGAAATGGCTTTACTTTACTTTGCAGTTTTAGGTCGTCGAGTATCGGTATCATTTTTACTGCGGAAAGCTTCGAATCTATAAAACTAAATTGAGCCTCAACAGGCTCACCCAATACTAAATATTTTTTGCAAGTAAACACATTGTTTGCAAATACGCCATCACAAGGTTTCAATTTTTGAAACTCTACCAAGTCAATTCCTAAACTAAACCCTAAAATACCATTGATATTGGCCATTTTATCTGACTTTGACAGGGTCCCATTTTTACTAATAACTACTGGCTCTTTTGCATAAACATGAAGCGCACAAAACAAAACTAAAATTTGAAATAAAATAGACCTTGTATATATATCTTTCCCCATGAGTGCCTCCGTATTTGCAAAATAGCCTTTTTAAACATATCAAACAAAAATACTTTGGCAAAAGATATCTATTGCGACATCTCTGTCAGCAAGACCCGTAATTACTGTGTAACTAAAAATCTGCCTAGTTACCTAAATCCTTATTGTAAGTGGTGAGATGCCGGGAATGGACTCGCACCATCCTGGCGCTCGGGCCTGCGGCCTGGCTGCGCCATCCAAAAATAGCTTCCTGCTATTTTTGTGAACCCGGAGGACGATCTCAGAGTCCAATTTCACAATGACTACAGCAATTTAAATAAAAAAACCAACCCGTTGGGTTGGCTTTTTTATTTAAATGGTGGAGGCGCCGGGAATTGAACCCGGGTCCGCAAGAGTTCCACGAAAAGGCGCTACATACTTAGTTTATGTTTTTAGTTAGGCTACCGGACTTCCACAAACAAAATTCCAGTAGTCACCCCCGCAGTTTATTTAGGTCGATGCCCTGTAGAGAACAACATTCGACCGGTACGGCATTAATAACAGATCTTCAACTCAACACCGTCGATTCAGCTGGGATCCGTGGCAGAACTAAGCTGCCATTGCAACGTTGTCGTTAGCAAATAAAAGTTTGCACCTTTTTAACGAGGTCCCTGTGCGCCCCGGTATGCTCCCTTTGCTTCACTTCCCACGTCGAAGCCATGTCGCCCCCACTTGAAAAACAAAATACAAAGACAGGCTTATAGGATTAAACCATTTCACCTGTATTTACAATTTAATAAGGGGTGCCGTCTTTTCTTGTAAAGACCCATTGTCCATTAGCATCCATTTTTCCTTGGAGATCATCATTAGGGTAGGTGACTTCATCCGCTGGCGTACGGTCGCCCACTTCCAAATACCATGCGTCCCTATTAGACTTATTTAATAACTGATGAGCCTCGCCTCCCGCTGGAAAGCCTGTGCACATCCCTGCGGTTAGCACCGCTTCGCTGCCATCACCCAGCACAAGCGTCAGTTCACCCTCAACTACATACACGAACTCATCTTGAGTTTTATGCTTATGCATCAGTGCTGATTTTGAATTTGGTTTTAAATGCGTCAGATTCACTCCGAAGTTTTTTAAACCAAATACTTCCCCCAGCTGACGTTTTTCACGGCCCGCCATCAACACCGCAAACGGTGCTGGGTAAATAGATGGTTTCGCTCTGACCGCGACCTCTTTAGATTTAACTGCAATCGGTTTCTTTTTATTTTCCATAGATTTTAAACATAGTGGTTTATCAAAGGTTAGAAAAGAAAAAACCCAGCTGGGGGAAGCTGGGTTTTAAGGGGTTGGGGGGTGAAGCAACCGTCTTTGGGGGGAAAGACTTTGTGGCTGCTTCTGTCTTTATAGTATTGCAATGGCCAAACCAACCGCCTCGAACCTATTAGCCAATACATCGAAATAAATCAAAGGTGCCACGGATGCGCCACTCTTGGCACCGGCCCTGAACTCAAGGTGTACGTTTCATTTCGAAGCAGCTCAGTCTGAGACGACGAAAATCGTTGTCCTAGCAACTGGGTTGATCGGACCCTTTCCAAATCATGCGCTTAACAAAGACCACGCCCCATACTGTTAAAGCTAAAATCCACACGACGCCCGCATAGGCTAAATGACGAACATATCCCGAGCTTATAAATGGAGCCGCCACCCGTGTCGCTGCCGCCGTTAGAATCAATGCACCACTGATCCACAACGATTTCGAATGCGCTTCAAATGATAAGTCATACGACCCATGGGCTAATGTCACCCTAGAAGCCACTGTTAACGTCATCAAGCCAAAACCGGCAATATAAGTTAAATGCATCCAGTGAATCGCAAACGCCGACTGCACCACGCTCATATAGATTCCGAATAGAACCATCAATCCAGAAATACGCATACCCACAGCTAATCTGGATTTAGATTTAGCGGCTTCAAAAATTCCCCAATTAAAAACAGCAACCCAAGTGACCACGATACTTTTTAGAATGCCTCCCACCAAAACATACTGAAAGCTTTCCAGAGCAAACGCCGCAATCAAAACCATTCCCAAAGCGAAGTTTTTCAACGCCGTCTGAATTTCAGATGGGTCAGGGACTACACCACGTCCTGATATTACAGGAATCAAACGTGATCCAACACCTAACACCAACAATAAAATCATTCCTTCAAAATAAATCTTTTTTCCAAATAGAACGAGCGGATTAGCTAAATCACTTGGGCCGTTCACCGCTAGCAAAATACACCCGACTAACCCACACATTAATCCCAGCACGACAAATGGAAAAAATGCCGGAGGATTTTTTGTTCTATTTAAAAAACGACGAATAAAAAAGAAAACTAAACAGGCAATTGAAAACCCACTCATAGAATAAAAGTATTCAGATCGCCCCCAATTTACGAAAAATGAAATCCCTAGGATCAGCATAAACGCTACAAAAATTTCATATGGTTTTGCTCTAAAACTGGCTGTCATTTTAGGAACGGCCGTCATTAAAAATCCAGCCACAAATGAAAACAAAAACGAGCCCATCATTAAATGAGAATGCCGTTGAACCGGATAACTATTACCTTTTAATAGTGCGTAAGCCACCCATACATAGACACCAAGGCAACCAAATACCAATCCGATTGGAAACAATACTCTGTAGGGT
Organism: Bdellovibrionaceae bacterium UBA2351; assembly: GCA_002344565.1. Taxonomy (GTDB): domain Bacteria; phylum Bdellovibrionota; class Bdellovibrionia; order Bdellovibrionales; family Bdellovibrionaceae; genus UBA2316. The sequence goes on from DDTZ01000185.1 coordinate 7,301, forward strand.
TCGATCTTTGTGAAGTCGTTCATACTAATTACCTTTTTTAAATGAGCTTTCTATATTGCGAACGAATTCATTGTTGTCACGTCCAAGACCCTCTTGTTTTCCTTTGATTTCGCCGCTTTCATTTAGGAAATAGACCACGTTTGAATGGACATACTCACCACCGTCTAGTTTTTTATATTGGACACCCAGAACGGCCGCTAGTTCCGAAACACTGGATTTGTTGCCATAATAAATAGACCAGTTATCCGATAATTCATATTTAGATTTAAATTCATTCAACGAAACCGAATTTTCCTCATCTGAGTCGAACGAAAATAAATCGATATGAATTTTTTCTGAAACCTCTTTTGGAAGTTTTGCTATTGTTTTTTTGATATCATGAACTAGCAACGGACATGCGGATTTACACTTAGTATAGACCATCGCAATTATTCTGGGTTTACCTGCTAAGGAATCAAATTTTACAGTGGCATTGGCCTGATCTGTCCAAGATGAATGCAGCTGATAAACTGAATCACCGGGAAGCGCCTGCGATGAAGCCACCGCTAGATTATGTTTTTCGCAACTATTTGCAATAGACGCTGCAAAACCATTCCACAATAACAAGGCGATTAAAATATTGAATATAATTTTTGTTTTCATAAGTATCCTATTCTGCGTCTTTAACGCATCTAAATCCTAAATTCAGGCCTGTTGAATTTGCTTTCAAACTACTGCGATAGGCAAATCGCATAAATGTTGCGTATTGAGAGGGGTCTTTCGCTTTCAATGCGCCACTGCCGCAAAACAAAGCGCCATTAGCTTCGTTAGATGAGCGCGAATCTCCCGATACTATGGCCGAAGAAAAATCTTCTACCCACTCCCAAATCAAACCATGCATTCCGACTAATCCATAACTATTGGTTTGGCCGCGACTCACCGATTGAAGTTTCTGGTCAGTGCTTCCGTACCATTTTAAAATAAGCTCTAACGCTTTTGGATTTTGCGCATCCGAAACATATTCCCATTCGGCAATTGTCAGAAGGCGCTTTTTATAAAACTCACAATATTTTCTGGCTGCAAACCAAGATACGTTACTGACCGGAACCTTGAGCTGGTGACTATGAACCACAAAATCAGATAACCAGTGCTTTAAATAACCGCTACCCGCAAATATATCTTTCCGATTCGTACGACTCCACTCGGGATTCAAGCGAACAAATTTTAAAAACTCTTGGTTTGTTACCGGGTATTTATCGACCCAAAATTTTCCGACCTTTACATCTGGTTCATTTTTATCTCGAAAGAATGGAGAATAGGTCCCTTCTTTTATATAGACTTCTGAAGATGTTTTAGCATTCACTTCGAAGACAAATTGTAAAAGAAGTAGACCTATTAGAAGTTTCATTATTTTTCTTTCCTAACTTCATCCACTGTCACTGCGTTGCCTTTGTTTCCCCATGAACCGCGAACGAAAGTTAATACGCTTGCAATTTCGTCTTCAGTTAAACTCAGCGCTGGCATCACGTTATTATACTTCTTACCGTTAACTACGACTTCTCCTTGTAGACCATTTTTCAATACTCGAATGGATCTACCTTTGTCCGCCATTAAGTAATCAGATTTTGCCAAAGGAGGAAATACGTCTGGAATTCCTTGTCCCGCAGGCTGATGGCAAGCTGCACAGTTTTGATTGTATACGATTTTTCCGGCTTCCATACGTTCTTCCAAGGTTTTAACAGGTGCCGCAACGGCCATTTTATCATCTGGCATCTTTTGAATTGCGCCACCTTCAGGAAGGTAGACAGAATCCACAGTCTTACCAGTATAAATCGAAGGATTATGTTCGCCCGGAATTTTCAACATTCCCAAAGAACCTTTGTTGAACGTTCTAAAGATAGAGTGATCGACTAAAATCAGTGTCCCAGGGCTATCCGCTACAAAATCAACCATAGTAGAGCCGCCCGCAGGCACCAGAGTCGTTTGTACATTCTTTTGATTTATCAGCGTTCCGCCTTCGCCATAAACATTATCGAAAATTTCACCGATCACGTGGAATGAAGACACCAGGTTTGGCCCGCCATTACCAAAGAAGATTCTGATTTTTTGTCCCGGCGTTGCCTGAAGAGCCTGTTCATTTGTCATTGCGCCTACGGAACCATTAAAGACTACGTAATCTGGTTGTTCACGAATTGCCTTTTCCATATCAAATGGTTGAAGGCCTCGCTCTCCGAACTTTCCTTTTGTATAGAACTCACTTTGAACGACATAGAATTCTTTATCTACTTTAGGAAGGCCTTCTTCAGGCTCTACCAAAATTAGACCGTACATCCCATTGGCGATATGCATTCCCACAGGGGCCGTCGCACAATGGTAAATATAAAGTCCCGCGTTCATCGCGCGAAATGAAAACGTAGAGCTATGCCCAGGAGCCGTAAAAGACCCCTCAGCACCGCCGCCTTGGCCAGTCACTGCGTGCAAGTCGATATTATGTGGCATCTTGCTTGTTGGATGGTTGCTAAGAGTGAAATCCACATAGTCGCCGCGACGAATTCGAATAAACGGTCCCGGCACTTTTCCACCAAATGTCCAAAACGTATAGTCTACGCCATCGGCTAGTTTTTGAGTGACTTCTTTTGTTTCTAAATCAATTTTAATTCGTGCCGGTTCTTTCCGAGTAATCGGTGGCGGCACATCTGGCGCATGAGTTAATTTCGCTGTTTCCACAGGAAGTTTGTTAATATCAATCTCTGCTAGTTTCTTGGATTCATTTTTAGTTTCCAAGCATCCTAATAAAGATACCACGGCTACAAACGCACAAATTTTTTTTAGTCTCATTTTGATTCTCTCGCTTTTTAGAATTTGGTTTCCAATTTCCAAAAGTGCAACGACAGTGCCGACAGTCTAAAATGTATTGAGACCAATATATTGGCCCCAATGTATTGGTCTCAATACATTGGTAATGCTTTCCCATGACAAGTTGTCACTAATTACTGCCAGATTGGCTCAACGAAATAGGCCAAAACGACAATTTTTATCTATATATATAGGCCCAATTCATGCATTATTGTCACATTATGAAAAAAGGCCCTAAATCAAAAGAAGTTCAAAGCATTATGGATTCGCTACGTAAGATCGGAAGAGCAC
>DDTZ01000140.1:0-22079 GCA_002344565.1 Bdellovibrionaceae bacterium UBA2351
AAATTAGTTCCAGAGAAATCGAGGTCAGTTGAAGTTCCGTTAAAGCCAATCGCGCCTTTCATTTCTAAATTTAATATGTTCAAAGGCCCAGTGGTGTTTACCTCAACTGAAGACAAGGATCCCTGCTGGACAAAATAAGGTACTCGATATGGATCAGCCACAAGGCCTACATCAAAAATGAGTCTATTGGCAGTTACCGCTATGCCTTGTCCACGTAAAGGCATGTTTGAAGCGCCAGATAAATGGAAAATGTCGACCGAAAAAATATTTTGAATATCATAGAAGCTTGTTTTACCAAGTGAATTATCGAATTGAACCGATTTCAGTGTAGGCAGATTAATTTTGTAGTTTTTGCTATCGTCCGCTGTTTGGAAAATAAGTTTTCCGTTGTTGTGGGCAAAACCGCCGTTGTTTAAATCAGCGACAACAGTGTTATTATCAAGGTTATTAGAACTGATAATCAAATTTCTTTCTGGCGACGGAGCTCTGAAAGTACCCTCTGTGACAGCAAGGGACTGAAATATACTATCCTGAGTGGACGAAGAATCCTCTGCCATATTGACTGATGCCGAATCAACTTTAATTTGTGGAAACTTGCAACCCGAGTATATGGATTTATACTTAGACGAGTTACCGACAATATATACTGGCAAATTACCGCCACCAAAGTCACCGGTACAGTTTAGATGTCCGGCTAAGCTAATTTTACCATTCGCAATTCCAACATTAAGAAGAGGAGCGTAAGCGCCGTATTTGGCGCCCGCTAAAGTTAGGTTGCCAGATACGATTAGATTAAGTGATTTAATCGACCAGTATCCGCCAATAGATGCGATAGTAAAATTATATAGTTCGAAACCCGACGGCACAGTAATAAACTGATTTAGACCTTGGCCAACTGGATCTTCTAACATCAACGTACTGTTATTGTGTACATAGTTTGATGTATTAGTAACTTTAAATACTTCCGAATTAGAGTTAGCGGTTTTTGTGTTTAATATAATTGTCGAATTTTTGGGAGCATTAAATAATCCGCCGTCGATTTGAAAAGATTTGAAAATATTCAGATCACCTGAAACGCTGCCATTGTTAAATACGCCCCCCGACATTTTAAAATATGAAAGTGAGTCATTTAAAGATCCTGCTGAAAATACAAAATCGTTTTGTGAAAATGAAGCAGCTTTTAGGTGAAATGATCGAACAGTGGTATTCGCCGTTAGAGTGGCCATGCAATGGGGTACATAGCCCGCTGGAAGCGCCGCTAGAGGTGCTTCGCACAGGTTATCGATGAAAACACGATTTGTATAATTAGGGACATCGCTCGCACCAGGGCAGCCCGTTTTAAGTGAGGCTGTGCCACACCAGTTTTGTTTGTCGCTGAAGTCAGAGCTCATTCGTCCTGTCCAGGAGAAGGGATAAACTATGGCAATCTGAACTGTAACTACAGGAGATGTTATTGAGTTTTCGTCTGTAATTTGAATTTTTACAGGGAAGATTCCTGATACTGTTGTAGTTGGTGAAACAGTAAGTGTTTGGCCTGAAGAACTGTTGTCGACGGATACGATGGAATTCAAGCCTGCTGAATCAGTGACCGCGATAGTAAATGGACCTGTCGAATGTTCATCATACACCAAGTCGGAATAGTTAACGACAATTGGTGCAACTACGTTATCTGGATTTGCATTGAAATAGAGTATTTTTGCATCGTTCCTGATAGTGGCTGGTGATTTGGTCGAAAAGCTAAAATATTCAGTAGAGCTTGCTGAGTAAAAGGAATCCCAGGCAACCACTTTGATGTGCAAATTTTCCGAATGAGATAAATTACAAGTGGTTTGTAGCGCCAGCAAAATACTGGTTCCTGATACACCAGATTGACTACATACCACCGTCGGTGACGAAGGATAATTTCTTAGTACATACACATCGTAAGATGATGCGCCGGTGGCGCTAGACCATCCAATGATCAGATCGCCAGTAACCTGCTTTAGCAAGTTAGAATATGTTCCGCCCAAACCATTTCTAACTCCGGAAATAGTGAATGAAGACAATACGTTTCTAGTGACGGTTTGTGAATTTGTTTGAGTTGTATTATTTGCTTCGTCGGTCTGAGAGGCGGTGAATATTAAACTGGCGCCATTATATCCTGCTGGTAATAAAAACGATTGCGACCATATACCGTTTAAACACTGGGTGGATAGGCGGCTGCTCGAAGTAACTTCGTCAATAATAACTGATAACCCATTTTCAGAACAAGCTCCGCTTATCTCTACGCTAGTATCAGTTCCCAGGATATTTCCTGGCGCGACGAGTGTAATAGTCGGAGCCACGGTGTCTCTGAAAATTCTGATCTTTTTCGTAGCGATTTTATTTTTAGAATTGTCGTAGGCTTCGACAGAAATAAAATTTTCGCCTTCAATAAAAACTCCAGCTGGAAAAGCTTTAGAGTAAGATAGATTTTCACATTTGAATTCAAAATTGCTCGGGGCCGTGAGGGTTAGATTTGTATTGTTCTCGCAAAGACCTTTTAATTCGATCACCGAATTTATCGATGCTGAATTTATTGTGGAAATATTAGATTCAAGCGTTAGAGACTCGTCCGATGAATTCAGAAAACCAAAGCCAAGTTCGGGCGACATCTTGGTGCAACCAGACGAAAAAATTAGGATGGTTAAGTACAAGTAGAAGGTTTTTCCGCTTACATTCATATTATAACCAGGCTTTAATCCAGGTCTTAACTAATCGGGTCGTTACAACTATGACTTTAGTCTTATTTTGGTTCCGTTAGATGTACCTGCTCTTGCAGCAAACTGCGATCGATTTTCCCATTTTGAGACAGCGGATAGTTGTTAACAAGAAGGACTCTCTTTGGTACAAAATCAATATCATAACGGGATTGTAATGCTTTTAGTAAATCAGATACTTGAACTGAATCATCTTGCGTAACAAATACAAGATGTGTTTTATCTTTGCGCTTTTGTAGTCGGGTGACGGGTACTATAATTCCACTAATACCCAACGTCTTTAGAAACAGTTCCATCTCTTCTGGCTGAAAACGACGGCCATTAATTTTCACCTGAAAGTCCGACCGTCCTACGATGTAAATTTCAGAATTGATTACTTCTATAGTGTCGCGAGTGTTAAATAGTGAATCGGTTTTAGGTCCGTCTAGGTAGCCTTTAAAAACCTGTGGACCTTCAATGAGTAGCTCATTTTCTGCGTTGATCGCATACCGATGATTGGGATGAATTTCACCAATAGGTACGTAGTCACCGTTATCATTTTTGGGAGCATACTCGTGATAAAAAATGCTGACAGTAATTTCAGCCGGGCCATACATATTGAATATTCGAGTCGATGGAAAATGCGATATCCAGTCTTTGCATAGCGTGGTTTTCAGTTTTTCGCCTAGGAAAAATGTGTGCGTAATATTATTCCAGCTTTTTTGAGGCAATAATGAAGCTATTAAATCACCCTGGCTAGGGGTCAATGAAATCCAAATCTCCTCTTGAATAGTCTCAAATTGTTTAGAAATCTGGCGAAGCTGCACATGTGGCAATGGAATCAAATAACTTTGGTTAAAAATCGTAGCGGCCAGATCAAATAAATAAGGATCAAACGATATTTCAAAGTTTTGCAATAAACAGAATTTTTGAGATGTTTTAACAATGGGATAGATAGCGTCCAGGTAAGCACTAAAGTTTTCGTATGAGATGGGAATTAGCTTAGGTTTACCGGTCGTCCCCGAAGTAGAGATAATGTATGCAGTTTCAAATGGTTCTACACTGCGAGGCGTGAAGTCTGAAACCACATTTGTCACATTTAAAATAGACTCAATGTCCTTTATTGTTAAAACAAGGTCGGCAGAGACTAAACTAATTATATCCTTACTGTTTTTTGAGTTTTGAAAAATAGGAATAAACGTGTGCCCTTTAAAAAGACAAAACAAAATGGAAACTAAGGAAAAATAGGACTTCTCCATTAAGAGTGCTATTTTCAAGTTTTGTTTACGTTCAAAATGACTATCTAGCTTTGTGAAATCAAAAAGTAAGTCTGAATATGTGCGGTTAGTTAAATTTTGTGTAATCGGATCATTAAATCGGCAAATCAAATCACTTGGATTTGCACTTTTGATGGATTCCCAAAGCAATTGAATTTTATTTTGCCACATACATCTATAAAACTATAAGATAAATAAGTACATCTCAACCGACAAACGAAAGGTCTAGAATGATTAAACCTCTCTTTCCATTTTTGCTGGGAATATATCTATTATTCGGAGTTACTCAGGTCTTTGGGCAAAATAAGTGTCCTAGTATAAAAGGCGACGAAGTGGGCAGCTCGTGGCGGATTCAAAACTCTGCGGTGGAATGTCGAGCTATTTGTAATTCGAATTCAGATTGTACTGTGGTCAAGGATAAATGTGGCCGAGTGATCTTTGCCAATAAAGTCTTTAAAGACGAAATTGAATCATTTTTAAATGGAAGTTCATTTTCATGTATGAACCGAGTCGAAGCAATAGACAACGTCGAGACAGTTTGTGAACGTAAACGATGCGTGCCTACCTACAAAAGTTGCGAAGCGCAGATAAAGAAACAGACTGAATTTTTGAACAAAAAACTATCTACCGAGTGCTCCAGCGATGCGGACTGCACCTTTACTCTGGCTCCGGATGAAAAATGTATCCATCGGGTACCGTTGGGTAGAGTCAGCGATCTCAGCAAATCGGCATTAGATTTAATGTATTTGCGAGATTCTATTATCGGTGCGTGCAATCTGAAGAATGTTAAGGAATGTAATTCTGCTGAAAAATCGTATTGTATCAGTAAAGAGTGTATAGTTTTTCAAGAAAAGCCTCCGTTTAAAAATTTTGTAAATCTAGAGGGACCTTCATATAGTCCTAACTTTGCGTCGAATACAATACCCTTAAAAATGCCTCGAGCAGCCTTTTCGAAATGTTCACAGGATATTGAATGCATAGAAACTACGGGTGTCTGCAGTCAATATATAGTGAGTATAAACAAAAAATACTTAGAGAGTTTTAAAAACGATATTGAAAAAATGGAAAAATCAATTGCTTGTCCAGTAGCAAAAAAAATTCAAATTCCAAAGAGTCGTTGTTTTAAACAGTTTTGCTCTTTTGTGAATTGAAAACTTTTTTAGAGAATTCTAAAAAAGAATATGAATTTGTACTCTTTTTATATATTCTCGGGAGTTTGAAATAGGGTTCATTAGGACGCTGATGGTGGGTCTCATGGTAGTTAACATTTATTGGAAATAAAAATTCTTTTATAAAAATATTTTCAAATAGAATTGTATGGGCCCGCCCCTCAAGTCTTTGGTTTTCTGAGTAGTGCTGATAAGAGTTCATTAGTTGACTCCATGGTAGAAGCAGGAAAAGGGGAACGAGCCAATACAATATAAAATCAAATTGAAGACTGAATTTGAAAACAAAAACTAAAGCTAAAAACCAAAATAGAAAAAACTGAAGATAGTCTGTTTTTATTTGAAAAGGATAGTTTCCACTCAAAAATGCGGCCGAGCCATTGAAATAGGCTAGAAAGTGCTTGAGTATCGAGAAGTTAAGTAAATTCACTATACTTTGCATGAGCCAACTCGACAGGGAAGGGTAGGCCATTTGATAAATTTGAATATCGGGATCCTGATCTGTCCCCAAATTTCTATGATGGCGTAGATGATTCATACTATAGTGGGTGTAAGAAATTAAAAATGGAAAGTGACACAAATATCGTGCGAGTGTTCGGTTAACGATGCGATTTTTGTGCAATAAGCCATGGACACCTTCGTGCCCTAGTAGAGTCAGAGTCAAATATTGATTACATAGAACTAGAATGGCCAAAGGATAAAGCCAGAACGAAACGTGTTCGCAAATGTAAATAGTAGCAATGATAATCAAATAGGTCAGAAACAGTCGGCCAATACTTCGGTTCATTGCTTAGATCCTACAGGAAAGAGTTCTTTAATATAAGGTGATCTCGACTTAAATCCAGAGATTCTAATTCACGTATAACCGGCGTTCATTTTCAGATTTAATAAATTAGGGGATTTTTTTGAAACTACTTGAAGACTTTTTCAATACGATAAATTTAGACATTTCTGATGGAGAAACTTTCTTTATCTATGATTTAGATAGAATCGAGGAAAATGTTAAGACTCTACGAAGAATTTTTAAAACTATGGATCGAACATACTTTTCCGTAAAATCAAATCCTTCGTCCATTATCTTAAAAAAACTAGATTCTTTAGATATTTGTTTTGACGTGTCTACTGAAAAAGAAATGACGACGGCGTTTGCGACGAATTCTGATTATTCAAAAATTACGATTAGCGGCCCGGCAAAGACCGACGCGTTCATTCGTCACTTTTCAAAACGACAGGTTAAATCTGTTCACATTGATTCTAAAGAAGAATATGAACTACTTAAAAACAGCAAAGTTAATTTGTCAGTTCGATGGCCTCTAGAAAGTACGTACTCTCAAAAAGTGGGGCTACCTAAATCAGACTTAGAATATATTACCAACGACGCTGCGAAAGCCAGAAAGCTATCAGGTATTCATGTCTACATTGGGCGCGAACGGGCCCAAGCAGACCTTGTAGCTAAAACGCTAGAAGACATTAGAAAATTTGTGCAAGCTCATTCCAAATCATTTATTGATTCACCAAATCTATTTTGGGGTGGCGGTTTGCCACTCGTAAATCACTTGGAACCTAATTTTTTTCCAGAAGATTCGTATTTTAGAACCCATTTGGAATGCGGACGGGCCCTTGTTCATAATTCTGGTTTCTATGCAACGCAAGTTTTAGAAATAAAAGAAAAGGCCGACGAGATCATTGTAATAATTAATGGTGGTCTTCAGCATCTAGCGACTCATTTCGGATCGCCTCGCTATGGTCAAGAGGATGTATCGGTATTTTGGCCATTCCATAAGGATAGTGAATTTAAGTCAGCAAATATATATGGCTCATTGGGAACGATAACAGATCTTTTGGTTAGAAATATTAATATTCCCAAAAATATTAAGCGGGGAGATTGGGTTGCGATTGGTCCCGCTGGTGCGTATGGTTATTCGGCAGGCACTAATCAATTTTTGGGACCCCATGATGTAAAGGAAGTCTTTGCCGAAGGTGGTTCGTTCAAAGTTTCTGAATCAAAAGTATTAAACTACTTAGAAGCCGGAGTTTATGAAACTCAAAATTATTGAACCTCATGACGAACACCTCATGCTTGATCTCATGCGGTCTGAAAGAAAAGCGGTGGATACCGAATTTTATTTAGATCGAGGTCACTCGTTTTGGGGACTGTACAATTGGTTTTCTAACGGAAGCAACTATTGCCATGGCCTCTTTGAAGGCCAGACGCTTATTGGTATGGTTGCCGTTATTAAATTACCTTTTGAACTAAAGGGCGCGAACTGCGAATTGCATATGCCTACAGATATGCTGGTTCTACCAGAATATAGAAAATCCTTCGCAGCAGTGCGCCTGTTTACCGCTTTGCATACGATTTTGCCGGCCAAAGACTTTATAAATATCTGGATTGAAAATCGAGTTGGTTTCGCGCAAGCCGTTCCAAAATTTTCTAAACGTTTGAACCGAGCTACAGAGAATCCAAGAGATACTAATTTAGTCACAATTTATCCGAATCAAAAAGTCGACACTGTACATGAGATAGTGAAGATCGAACTCACTTCTAATTGGACGGATATAGACCAGCATTTAAAAGCATATCAAGCAGACAACACCTCTTGGGTGAAATGGACTTCTAGTATAGATATAAAAGAAGATACGTTTAAAAAAGTAGTTCTATTTAGTGTAAGTGATAGTAGTTCCCGTTTGAGTGGATTGATTATAGATCGCGGTAATCTGCAATCCGTAAAGTGGAACGGCCAAAAAAGACTGCTAGTTGAAAAATACCGACGATCACTGCGTGAAAAAAATTTAAACTTAACGGAAAATGACGAACTGCCTTTTGCAAATATTAGTTTTGTCATAAACTCAAACCCCGAAAAAAAAATTTCTCAACATGTAATAAAAAAATTGTATCAATGGGGATACGAAAATAACTATTTTGGAATCAATTTTAGAGATTTAAATATCGAGATCCCACGTCAGATCGAGCATGCTGAATTTCGCAGGCGGGTATTCTTATCAAGTCCAAAATCTGATTCAGAGTTAAGAGCTATATCCGAAGCGTTGCCAAAGATAGGTGTAATGTTGGAGTCGGTCTACCTATGAATCCTAACTTAATCTTTATCAATCTTTTAATAGATAGTCTTTGGAGCGACGGAAATTTTCTAGAAAAGATTTTCGATGTTAAAAGTCCAAATGTTAGTAATTTGGCCCGCATTAATGAATATCTGGGGCAGTATTTTGCAAACGATGGAGATTATGTAATTTGCCCAGAAAAACCGCTTCAGAAGATTCGTGATTTTCAAGAATCCTATTTGAATTTTAGTTCGGTTAACTGGGTCTATGTTCACTCTGCTTTAAACCAGGTGCAGAATTTTTCGACTGAAGTCGCTAAGCAAATTCATGACAAAACTTTGGGAGGAGCCGTACTAGCTGGTAATAGTCCTTTGGAAAACCTATTACTACAGACGCTGAACATTTCAACATCGGGATATGGCTGCGATTCTAATTTAGTAAAAAAATTGAATCAAAAAGACTATCTTTTGGAAATATCTCGAAAACTAAAAATTCAAGTGCCTGAATCTGAGGTCATTGGCGTCGATAAAATTTCAAATTCAAATCATTTATATAAAAGTCTAATTTCCTCAGGTGGCAGTGGTGTATACAGTTATCAGGATATGGAGCGCATCAAGATGTGGGCGCAGCGTAAAGGCTTGTCCTCGGACTGGGATAGGTCGATGTGGCTAAAACAAGAAATGTTGAATCGTGCCCAGGATTTTAATTGTTTCGGTTCGACAGAGTCCGATCGATTTCAAACTGTGAAAATAAAATATGACAGAAACAGGCTTTCGTATCAGCACGATTTCGATTTTGAAATCGATTCTAAAATCGCTGACGAGTTAAAGCAGTCGTTTATGAAAGTGAAGAATCATCTAGTCGAACAAGGATACAGTGGTCCATTTGGATTTGATTCGGTAGTTACTACTGACAAGCGAATATTCAGTGTCTTAGATTTAAATGTGCGATTAAATAAGAGCCATGTTTTAAGGCAGGTCATGCAGAGATTTAAAGTTAGGAAACTATATACCTCCTTTTATCGACTACGATTCATTAATAGTGAATGGACTTCCTTTGAAGTTTTCTGGAGGTTTTTGCAAGAGAGTACCAATATAAATGGGGATAGAGATTCTTTCCTATTTCCGATCGATGCTTCCTTTTGGAATGAAGGCAAATCTGAATGTTTAATAGCACTTTCTACCGACAATAAAGTCCTAAAGGAGCGTATTGATCAATGGGTTTTTAGGTTCTTGACTAATCATGGAGGCCAACCCAATGATTAAAAATATTCCTTTTAAAAATTTAATTTCAAATCAACGACCTTTTTTTTTGTATGATGAAAAGAAACTAATTTCTAACATCGCACATGTTAGAAAAGTTATGAAAAATATGTTGAATATCGATGTGTCGTTGGCATTTTCTTTGAAGACTCAGCCTAATTACAAAATTATTCAGACAATTAATCAGCACAATGTGTCTTTAGATGTGTCATCGCTTAATGAACTTAACTATGCACTTGCATTAGGTTTTGACCCCGAGCGAATTTTCGTGGGCGGGGTTGGTGTAACAGAAAGTGCGATCGCACTTTCTTTGGAGACAAATGTTGGTGGGCTTCATTTAAATAGTATAGATGGTTTTGAATGCGCGTTTCGAATCAAAAAAAAGGTGACCTCTAATACGTCATTAAGCGTGCGATTTCATCCGAACTATTTAAAGGGTACAAAACTTGGAGAAACCAAAGAAGCCTTACTTGCTAGATTCGCGCGCTCGAAAATATTAGATGGCTTACATGTATATGTTGGCCGAGAATCATTTGAGCAAAATACAGTTCAACAGCTGTTTTCAGATATCGAAGAAATGGTGGCTGAAAATCTATTCAGCGATAGTTGGACATTGTATTTTGGCCCCGGTTTGCCTGATTTAGACCAGTCAAAGTTGGAAATTTTCAAAATTAACCATCGTATTAAGGATATTAAGATAGAAGTGGGCCGATCTATAGCCTCCTCTTGCGGTTGTTATGGCGCACCCATTCTATCAGTTAAAAATTTCTCTGCAGAAAAAAAGACTGTGATTATCGACGGAGGCCTGCAACATTTTGGCAGTCCCTGGGTAAACTTGCGGCACGGTCCGATTCAAATGAATGCAGTATTTTGCAATGCCAAAGGTAAACAAAAAAAAGTGTCAAACGCATCAGCGGCTATATATGGTAGTTTGTGCTTGTGGCATGATTGCCTTCATCCTAATTTTTCTGTTCCCGAAGACATTCAGCGCGGCGATTGGATACTCGTTCCTCATATGGGTGCATATGGACTTACGGCTGGTGTACCACTCTTTATTGGCGAGACTTTACCACTCGAGTTCTATTACGATGGAAAGAGATATATAGATGTAACTCACCATAATTTTGGGACAATATGAATTACGCGACTACTGATTTGAAACAAATTTTAAAAGATCTAAACACGTTTTACGATGTGGACTCGGTTGGGGACGATGTAGATTTATTTGCAAAAGGTCTATTAGATTCCTTGATTCTGATTCAGTTTGTGATGGCTATAGAAAATCACTACAAAATTCAAATTAGAAACCAAGATATAAATTACGAAAGTTTCAAAACATTTTCAAAAATTAAAACTATGTTAAAATCGAACTACGCTAGCTAAATACAATACAGCAGGAAATATCATTGCTGAACCCAGATGGGTTAGAGCAATCAAAAGCCATTGAAAAATCGAATAGTGATGAAGTGGCTTAGTGAGTTTTGCAAATACCCAAAAGACAAAAATCCAAGTTGACCACGCGGCAACCCATAGCCCCCACTGGATGGCTTCTGCCATCCCAAATGATCCAAACAACATATTGCCGAATTGGAATCTAAGTAATGTTTTAACCAAAATTTCATGGAAAAAGAAAACATGAAATATAACAGCAATAACAACCAATATTGAGGCAAGTGGCATGCTACGAGTACGTTTCCATATCGGTAGATATATTTTGTTAAATAGGAAATCAGCTACGAAAGTAGAGCCGCGTTGCCATACCTCGATAGGACTTTTTGCTAAAAGCAAAAAGTAGGTGGCGGGTAAAGTCTTGAATCCATATATCCACAATAATGAGGAGGCCATTTTCATGGCACCAATTACGGTAGCGATAAATAGAAAGTAGTATATCAGAGGATTTTGCGTTTCAAAAACCGAGGGCTGCTGGAGTACTAAAATTAATGATAGAAAAATTATTTGAGCCCAAAAAATACCCAAGATTCCTTTGGTAAACTGCAATTCATAACCTTCATTTTTGAGGGATTGCGAATTTTCGGGTAAAGGAAGGGGGGAGACTAGTTGTAGGGGATTAAAGTGCATCTGATTCGAAAATGATTTTTGATTAAATATTGCTCCGATATAATAGAGCAATAGAAAATCTAGATGGAGGTTAGAAAAATAGATTAGTAATTTACCATTTGCTGAATCAATCGCATTGTTTGTTAACAGCGAAACTAGGGCTAAAAATAAAACTAAAACTAAAAATGCTCTTAGCCAGCGATTCCAAAAAGATCTATTTACTATGAACGAGCACATCACTAAGTAAACGATAGGTAGAAAACCATTTGAGGAAAGTGAATTGATTTTGTAGGCAGGAAAAAGCCAGGATGTTGAAACTACGATAAATAAAAAAGGAACAGATCCACGAAGCTGCCTAATGACTAAGGGTAAAAAGCTTAAGAAAATCAGAACATAGACGGCCCAAAGTCGATCTTGAACTAAATTAAACCGCGACCATTGTGGAAATGAATTTTTCGTCCAAAGGTCAAATGTGAAATAGGCCATTGCCACGGCTAGAAAAAAAAGAACTGGTGTAGCCCAGTTCTTTTTTGTTAAGGACTCTGCAAACGTATCTTCAAATTGAGTCCAACGAATTTCAAAATTTTTTGGTGCGATCATAGTTATTCAGAGTATACCCATACTTCGCGTCCAGATAAAACTTTATATGCAGTAAAATATAACTTTCCGCCCAAAACTTTGGCTGCGGTTGGATTAGATCCACCACTGCCAGGATTAATATCGGCTACCATTTCAGTTCCGAGTAGGGTTCCGTCGGTTCTCCACAGTTCGTTGCCGTGGACTCCGTCATTGGCGACGAAATACAGTTTGCCATTATAGGCAGTGAGCGCGGTAAAGCTTGAATTCGCCGAACCAGAATTGATATCTTTTACCATACTTGTGCCCGCAACTGTGCCATCCGTTTTCCACAATTCAACCCCCGCAGTAGCGTGATAGCGAGTGAAATACATGTTACCATTGAATGTGGTTCCTGCCGTGTAGGATGTGGATACTGTGTTTGTCGCATCATCAATGATAGACGTGCCGGCCGAAGTTCCATCGGTTGTCCATAACTGTCGAATGAATGGCGAAGAGGAATTGTTTCCGTATTGGAAGAGGGTGTTATTTCCAATATGCCCAATAAATAGAATTTGGTGATTAGTTCCCGTAGACGGAATGTTTTTAACAAGTACCGTACCTGCTTGTGTGCCATCTGATTTCCACAGATTCACCGAAGTACCCGCGCTATTATTAGTAATATAATAAAGGAGTCCCGATGTAGGATTCATGACGGGCGCGAACCCTGACACGATATCCGTTGTATACGTAGTGTTTAGATGAGTGGCCACCGCCGTTGTTCTGTTATAAAAATAGATCCTCATTTTATTCGTAGAGCTGTCTAAATAATTGAAAAACGCACCGGTCGGTGTCGGTATTGGCGCATTTGTGCTGGAGTTCACAGTGGTAAGCCCACCAATTGCTGTGGTTCCGGCCGATGTCCCGTTAGAAATCCAGAAATTTTTAAGCATAAATGAATAGAAAATGACTAAATTTGATCCCGGTAAAGCGGTAAGACTTTGAACGATACTACCTGTAGCGCCCGGATTAATGTCTTTTACCATTCCTGTTCCGGCCGATGTTCCATCTGTAGCATAGAGTTCGCTGCCGTAATTTACAGAATCGTGAGCAGCAACAAAGAACATTTTGCCAGTGTCCGTTTTAACAAAAGCCACCGGCCCACTACTAGTTGAAGTTCCATTGAGGTCTTTTAATAAAGTGGTTCCTGCCGTTGTGCCGTCTGAAATATGCATTTCGTTACCGTTGGCTTCTGTACTGGCAGAGAAAAATAACGACCCGTTATAAACAGTAAGGTTGTTGATATCGGAACACGAAGAGAGCGGGTAAATGTCTGTAATTTTAGTAGTTCCGGTTGATGTTCCATTAGTTACCCATAAAGGCATACCAACACTTGAATCCTGGGCATCAAAATAGACGAGACCATTAAATTCAATCATACTTTTAGTTTCACTATTTAGACTTTCCACCATCGCATGAGGAATGCCTGTTGTGTTATAGTTTGAAGTATCTGAAATAAATACCGAAGCAAACCCCGATAGACTGTTGTACGCCGTAAAAAATAGTTGAGTGGCATCTAACGCAATCAAGTTTTTCGGCCCAGACGAGCCAGTTCCTGGAACTAAATCTTTATAGATAACAGTGCCCGCGGGTGTACCATCGGTTATCCAAATTTCTTCACCAGTTGTTGGGGCCTTGGCGGTGAATATCAATTTAGAACCCATAACCGTAAAGTTACCAGGTCCGCTGCTTGTTGTACCAGGGTTGATGTCTTTGAGTAAAACCGTTCCAGCCGTGGTGCCATCGGTAACCCAAAGTTCTTGGCCTTCGGTGTCGCTTGTTGCCGTGAAGAATATTTTACTACCGATTTGAGCGACCGAAGACGGAGAGCCACTGTTTGCATTTCCATTAGTTGCGCCAGGATAGAAATCTTTTATTAAGATAGCGTCACCACTGACGCCTTGAGAGGAATAAAGTTCGCAGTCATAATCGTTGATACAGCCCCGATATAAAAGTTTTGTTCCAATCATACCTAAAATCGTACTAGTAGAAACAGATTGAGTAATCTTATTGGTGCCGGCGCTCGTACCATCAGTTAAGTAATAGCCTTTCGGTGTTCCGGATGAATCAAAACTAATAGTCACTAAAGCTTTGCCGTTTACTACCTGCCGATGTAGTGCTGTCGCGTACGAACTACTAAATCCAGAGTAAAAGTCCCCAACCAAACCAGTCGTTGCGTTGGTCAGTCCGGTTGAAAACAATTCATACCCTGTATCCCAATCGAAGTAAGAGTATAATATGCGACCATTGAACATAAATTCTAAGTCCATCGAATCGGTAATGTCATTGCCTGAGGCATCTTTGTTTACCAGCAGAGTCGTTCCGGCAGGTGTGCCATCCGTTTTATAGAGCGCTGACGTGTAAGTTGGTGGCCCATATAAAGAAAAATAGACATCACTTCCATCAGCTAAAAGGGATACCGATGAGTGACCTGAGCTTCCTGGATTGGCCTCTTTTAGCATGTAAGTGCCGGCATTTGTTCCATCTGAAACATAGAGCTCGCGTCCGTCCACCAGTGTAGTACTAACGTAGTAAATTTTATCTGCGTGCGCCAAATGAATTAAAGGAGAACTTCCGGTAGCGCCAGGTTCGAAGCCTGCGGTAAGCATATGGGTGCCTTGTTCCGTACCATCAGTAACCCAAAGCTCCAGACCCTCTGAAGAAGTAGTTGCTTTAAAGAACATGTATGGGCTTGACGGCGGATGGTAAAAACCGCCAGGAGTGGATGAGCCAGAACCAGGTTCGATATCTTTTACTAATCGAGTGCCGTTAGCTGTTCCGTCGGTCACCCACAACTCAGCGCCATTAGTAGCATCGCTGCCGACGTAGAATACTTTTCCATTAAACGCCAATTTCTCTGCGGTAGCGGGATAGGGATTGAACTCTTTTAGTAACTTCGGAGTCGGTGTTGTAGGGCCACCAGGAATTAAACCGCCATCATTGTCATTTAAAGTAATACTTAATGTTCCAGGATCTGCTTGCAGACTTGGATCTGGAGAAGAAATTGAAAACGTCCATACTTCTTGATCTTGTAAAAGGGAATCATCAATCGTGTTGAGTACAATACTTTTAGATGTTGATCCGGCGGGAATAATGATCTGATTAGGAATTGGATTAAAGCGAACGTAGCTAGATGAAGTTGTAGTTAAGTTCAGATTAATAACAGTATCTGTAGTTTGAATTGGATTTACAGCAACGTTAATAATAGCGACTGAACCTTCAGTTAACGTAATACTTGTAATATCCACAAATATTTTTTGTAAATTAACAGTTGGACTGGAGCTTTGATCACCTTTACCGAGTTCGGATTCAAGATTTTTTAACGACGCATTGAACGTGCAAGATGAAAGCAATATGAAAAACAACAGCAGTGCTATATTTGATTTTAGTGTCTTCATATGACCTCGTTGTTAACTTTTCGTCAAAAGTACGTGTAACTTGAGTTTCAAAGTGATAAAAAGTTATACGAATTTCTAATGAATCTGGGTGTATCAGAACGAAGCGACTATTAGGGACGTTGTCTCAACCAGCGATTTAGCGATTTTAGGTAATCAAATCGAGTCTGCTCTAAAATATCTGGAAGTGTATTATAACCGCGTTGATTGACGCTGTCTGCGTATCTAACAGGTGTTACAGATTTCTTTTCCGCACAAGCGATCATTTGATGAAATGGCAATTTAGATTTTATTTTTTGATAAACGGATCTATCCAGAACAATGCACGTTTGCAAATCACCTAAATCGCTTTCTATAAAGTACTGAGTCGGTATTTCAAACTCGTTTTTGAAAGAAATAATTTCTTTAGATAGCTTTAAGTTTCTAAGCGCAACTACGAATGAGACTTCATTCAATTCCGACAATGTAACCAGCGAGTTGTAAATGCCATCACTTGTATCAATTGACGATTTAAAATATTTTCTAAAGGTATAAATAGTCTGCCAATCGGGACGAGGGCGAAATAGGGGTTCAAAGTTTTTTCTCGAACTGTTTTTCAAATAATCAAAAGCCAATGCAGGGCCATATCCCAAACCTCGGCCAAAAAGAATAACCACATCCCCTGGACTTATACCTATTCTATTGAGCGGTTTTAGATTCGACTCTCCTAAAATAGTTGTGGTGAGCATCGTTGCATAAGAAGAGCCCGAATCACCACCAAGCAGGGGCACTCCAAATTTATTTAGTGCGTTTGAGGTAGACTTATAGACTTTATCTTTGACCTTACCAGAGTGATGCTGTGCCCATTGTGCCGAAATTAGCATGCCAATTGGTTTTGTCCCAGAAGCAGCTAAGTCCGAAACCGAGTTTGCAACGGCTAAATATCCCCAGGTTTCAGGATTGGTATAAAGTTTCGAATGGATTTCAATTGCGATCGAATCCGTGGAGCCCGTCAGAAACAGATTTTTCTTTATTTTTACGATTTCGGTGTCACTGCCATTAAAGCCATTCAGCTGCTGTGAATTGCGTGGACTATGTTGGTAGAGTTTTCTAAGCCCTTGGTATTCGGATTTCTGGAAGAATTTTTGGTCCACGCGCTTATTTTATGGCCATGGCTAGTCAGGTGGTCAACTACGCATATGGCCAAGGGTTTCTGGTTAGTTGTATCAGCTGCGTGAACCGTTTAGTTTAGGGACATGAAAACGATCATTCTAATATTTTCCATTCTGCTTTTTGTTGGTTGCACCTCTTCATCTAAAAGCCAAAATGGTTCGTCTAAAATCATAGCCGCTGATAAGTTACAAAAAGAAAACTTAGCTGTTGAAAAAGACGTTAAAGCGGCATTGCCAAATGAGGGTTTGAAAGCCTATCAAAAGGAAAAAATCGCATTTTTAAATATTCATGATTTTCCAGATAGCGCTTTGCTTTCTGCTAAAGTAAAAATGAATCCACCTGATTTAGCATTAGATGAAGCTAAGTCTTTGCAAATGGACCGCTCGGAAATTTTGCGTCAGGCATTGGTGACTTTCTGCGATGACTGTCAGCTGTTTGAAGTTTTACTGCCGATTGAAAAATTATCGGAACAACAATTTAATTTTTTCTTTGATAAAATTTTCTTACGTCAAGAAGTGAGCTTGGATGAAATCAAAGAGCTAGCCGCCGAGTTGTCGGCGTATGACAAATTGGTCTTAGTCCTGAGCTCTGAAGATTACGAAAAAAATCGGGGTTTAAGCAAAGACAATAGCGTAATTGCTGTAACGGAAGCCTTCATTAAGTCAGAAGTGTATGTTTTTGATTTAAAGAAAAAAACGACAATGGCTCGTGTGAATATTAACTTATCGAACAAGGATTATCTTTTCTATTCAAAGAAAGAATCTACTGATAAACAGCAGGCGGGTAGTTTGAAAGAAGTTAAAGATAATACAATCAAAACTCTATTGAACGATTTCCGATATGACGAAGTTTATCCATATCCGATTTCTTCAGAATCATTGACTCTGTTTCACTTTTTCTACAATGAACTATGTAAATCTCTTTTTATGGATGCAGGATGAAAACTTTAGATGATCTTTTAAATGTGGCAGCTGAACGTCGCGATACTGATTGGGAAAATCAGTTTTTTCACCAATTCACCAGCAGTAACGTAAATATTTTGTCGCCAGATCCACAAGTGGGTCCGGACAATTGGCCTTATTTGTTAGTGGAATCTGATATGGAAGCCAAAGAATCGGTACAAAAGGTTCTGCACTGGCTACATGACAAGGGTATTGGCTTGGTTTTGAATCCCACAGAAGAATACCCAGATTATGTTTTCACCTACGGTATGATTTGGCATTTCAAAGAAACTGGCTTGTTTTACAAAACGATTGATCAAATTAAACCCGAAGTCGTCGAGATCAAACAAAACTCATCTGTCTACTACGGGCAGCCCTCGGAATCGTTCATGCCATCTTACGTTCGAAAAATTTTATTAGAATTTTTCCGTGATCAAGGTTTGCTGGGCGTAAAGATCAATTTGTTATCGGATGACAACAAGAATTTTGATCTCTGTTTTTCTTTGGAATCTTTGGGTAATCCACCCGTTAAAGAACACCAGGGCATCGCAGAGGCGATCAGTTGGTTCCTGCCACCTCATTATTCAATCGTGCTGATCAGCGAACAGGGACTTCCTCCGTTCGCAGCTCTATAGTTAGTGAGTATCTTTTTCTAGTTCACCGGGTTTTGGTAGAAGATCCATCAGACATTCGCGCCAATACTCGGGAGCATCGTCAGAATAATCAACCGCTATATGAAAACCTTGTTTACCTAAAAACTTGGTGCGTCTAATTTCACCGCTGATTTCCATATTCATCGGTTCTAGCTTTAAATAGACTCGATTTCCAATTAGTGAATCTAGATTTAAATTTCCTCTTAAGGATTGTGGGATTAAATCATCTCTTAACACCGTCAGCAAAAGGCCAGTGGATGAGGCTTCTACGATTTGGCAATTTTTTGCGATCTTAGCTAGGTCATCAAGTGAGGCCATGTAGGTGACTTTGATTGGTTCCACTTCTTTTCGTGGAGCCGATCGTGTATTTTTGTAGCCCTTCTTGCTGGCTTTCGGAGTTTTCGCTGTTTTCTTCGCTTTGTTTTCCATCTTTAGTTCCCTCTTCAGGTGTTGCTGACTAATATTTCGGACGGCTCTAGACTTAAGTTAAGCGATTTCGATTCAACCAATTCGATTTGGAAGTTTTAATTTATACAGTGTCAAAAGAGTAGACACATTTTGGGCATTATTTTTTGACCTAACATTACGCGTGCAAACTAGTTTTTCAGGGTAGCGTTTAGCGCTGACTAAACTGTGACTTTAGTTTTTGCAATCGCAAGCTGTTCGTTTGCATTTGAAATGCAGAAACCTTGAATCTGTGTCGACGGTGATTTTGAAATGATCACGGAAAAATGAGTTATCTCATAACCTTTGATTGAACTTGATGTCGCTGGAGAAACCGCTTTCACACTGAGCGCGGAAATTGCTTTCGGTTGAACGATAAACGGTATCGCTTTAAAAGACGCCTCTTTGATGGACCATAGTAATTGAAAATTCGAACTCAATTTAAGCTCGTCAGGTGTGCACACGCGTTCGACAATTTTCTGCTGAATACGACTACGGTCTTCATAGTCAACGCCTACGGGAGCTGAATCTAAGACGAATACGCCAATGTCTTCTGTATGAGACAACGAGCTATAATGGTCTTTTCCGGGAACGCCAATTTTCTGAGGAACGTTTCTTAAATCGAGTGCGTCTTCAAATACGAAGTTCTTCTTATCTTTTAAGAAATTATAAAGTGACGTGCGTAAATCAAATCGATTTTTAGTTTTCTTTTCAAATGGATCACGAGACTGAGTTTGAAATGGAACGATTTCGATATGGAAATCTGGTCCCATCGCAGACGAGGCGAACGCTTGAATTTCTACAGAAGCACTATGCATTTCCTACCCGAACGTATCAGGCAAATACTTGTGGCCACGATACACTTTCACCTTGAGCGATTTTCATCATTCGATCAAGTGAAACTTGTGCCTTCAAACGAGTGGCCTCATTAACTTTTACTTCGGGTTTTAGGGTTTCGAGTGCGTGTTTGATTTTTTCTAAATCGTTGAGTTTCATAAAAGGACAATCATTACATAGACATCCTTTGTCCTCTACGGGTGCTTGTATTAGTTCGACATCGGGACGAGACTTTTTCATTTGATGAAAAATTCCTGTTTCCGTTGCGACTATAAATTTTTTCTTGGGATTTTTTACAACTTCTTCAAGCAAGCGCGAAGTTGATCCAATCACCTGAGCATATTGTAAAATCGAAGCTTCACATTCTGGATGAGCAATTACAACTGCATCCGGATGTTCCATAGTTAACTCATGTAAACGACGAGCATTAAACAAAACATGAACTTGGCAGGAGCCATTCCACATCTCCATCGGGCGGTTTAATTTCTTGCTTAAATAGTTTCCTAAATGCTGATCTGGACCAAAAAGTATCTTACGATTCTTAGGAATCGAGTTGATAATTTTTTCAGCGTTAGACGAAGTGATGATAACGTCAGAAATCGATTTTACTTCCGCGCTCGAGTTAATATAGGTAACGGCGATAGCGTCTGGATTAGCTTTTCTCCAGGCATAGTATTTATCAAATGGAGAGCTATCCACCAGTGAACAACCGGCGTTCATATCCGGAACTAAAACCGTTTTCGTTGGATTTAAAATCTTTACGGATTCAGCCATGAACACCACACCTGCTAACAAGATGATGTCGGCTTTTTCCTGTTGGCCCTTTTGAGCCAAGAAATAACTATCGCCTACATGGTCAGCCAAATCTTGAATGGCTCCGTCTTCATAGTAGTGAGCTAAAATAGTGACGTTTTTTTTCTTTTTAAGTTCGCGGATTTCCTGACCTAGATCGTAGCCCACATGCGGTCCTTTTAGAGATTAGCTCCACCTTTAAGAACATTGATAATCGATTTAGAAGCACTTCGGAGTGATTCTAAAACACCCACGCCATCGTTCGCAATCGCTTCAAATTCAGGAGCATTGTAGTGATTCAAAGAAGCTCTTAGCTCAGGCAGGGACGCGGCGCTGGGAAGGTCACGTTTATTATACTGCATGATCAAAGGAATTTCCTTAATATCATACCCCTGTTGTTCAAGATTGATTTTTAAATTCTTTAAAGCTTCCAGGTTTTCATCCATACGCTCGATTTGTGAATCGGCGACAAATACAACCCCGTCTAAACCCTTTAAAATTAATCGTCTTGAGTTATCGTAAACAACTTGGCCTGGTACTGTGTATAAGTGAAAGCGCGTTTTAAAACCACGAATTTCACCAACATTCATTGGAAGAAAGTCAAAAAACAAAGTTCGTTCTGTTTCTGTGCTTAGATTCATGAGTTTTGATTTTTGATCCGGATTGGTTTCTTTATAAACCCATTGCAAGTTCGTTGTCTTGCCGCCCAAAGAAGGACCATAGTAAACGATCTTACAGTGGATTTCTTTAGCATTGTAGTTGATAAAAGACATTCAGGCTCCGTCCGTGTGAGATCTTATAGCTCGACTCTGTTTTCCAAAGCGCGGCTCATTGTGCGATCATCGATGAAATCGATATCGCCGCCAATTGGTACGCCATGGGCAATACGAGAAAGTTTAATTCCAGAGTTTTGCAAAATTTTAGTTAGGTACAATACAGTCGTGTCGCCCTCAAGATCGGCGTCTAACGCCATAATGATTTCACGAACAGGGTGGGTCGTGTTGGCTTGATCTTGAATACGCTTTAATAAGTCTTTGATTTTTAAATCGTCAGGGGTAATGCCATCCAGTGGTGATAAAGCACCATGCAGAACATGGTAACGACCACGGAACGCGCCCGAGGCTTCGATACGCATTACATCCGAAGGTTCTTCTACTAAACACAACACATCGTTTTGACGATGAGAATCTTTGCAGAATCGGCAAACATCACTATCCGTATAATTAAAGCATTGAGGACACTCATGCACTTCAGACTGAACACGTTGAAGTGCATCGCTTAAATCGGCAGAGTACTGTTCACGAGACTTTAAAATATAATACGCCAAGCGCTGAGCCGTCTTTGGCCCAATGCCTGGAAGTTTAGTCAATTCGTGTACAAGTTTCTCTAGAGCCGAAATGTGAAGCATTAAAACATTCCTGGGATGCCCATGCCGCCAGTGATTTTTTCCATCTCTTTGGCCATAGTTTCTTTGGCTAGCTTAAGAGCATCGTTAGTTGCTGATACAACCATCTCTTCAAGCATTTCCGCATCGCCCGATTTGAAAACATCAGGATTAAATTTTACAGATACAAGTTTGTTATCGCCAGTTACAACCGCAGTAACCGCACCACCACCAGAAGTTCCCGTAAATTCTTGTTTACCGATTTCTTCTTGTGTCTTTTTCATTTTAAGTTGCATTTGGTTGGCTTGTTTCATCAACTGAGCCAT
>DDTZ01000140.1:22412-26309 GCA_002344565.1 Bdellovibrionaceae bacterium UBA2351
TTGTGCGGCTAGCACTTTGGGGTCGTTCATAATTTGTTGTTTCACTAGTTCTTCGCTCTGCATTGTCTTTTTCTGCACCATTGCTTGGGCAGAGACGCCTTGAGGCTCACCACTAGCGGATACCGTAAAAGAATACCCAGTGCCCCAAAAGGAATCAACAAATCCTTGCATTTTTTTCTTGTTATCCGCATCGCTGAGAAGGTCTCTTAGGAATGCATTTGTCTTGCTGACTCCTAACATAAGCTTATTGCCTTCTTCTTTTACAAAGATCAGGTTTTCAAGTTTAGCACCGAATAGAGAATCAGAACCACGCACGCGATCGATAAATGCTATCCAGCGATCTTCAGGAGTTTTACCAGTTACAAAACCCACTGCAGCTCTGGGCGCTGCCGAAGGCGCTGGTTTTTGTGGTGCCGTTGCAGACAACGACGTCGCGTTGTTCATCGGCATTGATTTAGCCTGTGTTGAGTTTATTGGCCGTTGAGGCGTATGTCCTTGTGACTGAGTCGGTTGTGCTAATGTAACAGATCCTGGTTGCGAGATTCCTTTTAACAAAGTTTGTAAATCATCAATACGCGGTGATGTCGCTAAACGCAGTAATAGAACTTCTAAAACGATATAAGAATCTTGAGACTTGGCTAAATCCTGGATGGCTTTTAACAACAGATCAAACAAGTGGTGAATATCTTCAGTCGATGATTTCTGAGTGTAGGTCGCTAGCTCCTGGAATTCACTTTCGGGAATTTCGACAAGTGACAAAGCATCCACGCCTGCTGTTTTCACGACCAACAAGTGGCGCGATAACTCAATCAGTTCGTTCATGAACAGTTCGGGGTCAGTTGCTGTTAGCCGTAATTTTTTAAGCAGTTCTACTAACTGAGCTGAATTGCGATCCAGAATCGCAGCCAACGTATCAAATAACAAATTACGATCTGTTAATCCCAGAATGTCTTGAGTTTTCGCCTTCGTTAGCGGTCCGTTTGAAAAGCTGATGACTTGATCGAGCAAGCTTTGGCTATCACGCATAGATCCATCGCCTTGTTTAGCGACAAGCCACAGAGCTTCTTTTTCAAATTCAATTTTTTCAGATGTGCAGATATGTGCTAGCTGATCAGAAACTTCTTTTAAACTAATGCGACGGAAATCAAACCGCTGACAGCGCGATAAGATCGTTTGTGGGATCTTGTGAACTTCGGTGGTCGCCATGATGAAAATTATATGTTCAGGTGGCTCCTCAAGTGTTTTTAAAAGGGCATTGAATGCCGAGCCAGATAACATGTGAACTTCATCTATGATGAAGATTTTAAATTTGCCCGTAGATGGCATGTAGCCAACGGTTTCACGAAGTTCACGAATAGAATCTACACCGTTGTTAGAAGCTCCGTCGATTTCGATAACGTCAACAGATCTCGATTCTGCGATTTCAATACAGCTATCGCATACATTGCATGGAACTAGTGCGCCATTTTCATCCGTCACTGAATTTGGACAACGAAGGGCTTTAGCTAGAATACGTGCAGATGATGTTTTTCCAGTTCCACGTGGACCGGTGAACAAGATTGCATGAGGGATGCGATTATTTTTAAGAGCATTATTTAAAGTTTGTGTAATGTGTTTTTGACCAACGATTTCTTGGAAAGATTGCGGACGATATTTTCTGGCAATAACTTGATAACTCATTAATGCATCTTTCTCTTTAGGACATGTCCTAGCTACGTTGGAAATGAAAATGCCGAGCACCCCATATCACATGGTTCGACGAGTACCGTTGCTTCCTTCCGGACCTAGCGGGGTTCGTCATCAAAGCCATTGTATGGGACCCGGCATCTCTGGTCTAACTTAGATCCGCTTGGCATTCATCTTATAACGCTAGGCAGCTATGGAGTGGAGACAAAGGTTTTTATAACCTCACATCGCTCTAATAGCGAGTGGGCTTTTTTAGGGGCGGAAAGATCATTTCCGACATAAATATTTTCAAAAGGCCCGGTCCCGAGTGAGCTATCGAGGACGCCAAAAACCTGTCCGTCAGCAGTGACGGCCGGGCTACCCGAGTTTCCAGAAAGTGAATCGGCAGTGGTGCCAGCAAAGATCGATGACGAACTATCATTTTGGCCGCGAGCTTCTATTTGGCCAACGAATACGCCTATGCTCCAGCGTTTGGTAGATAGGTAGATATTGGCGACCGAAGTGCACTTGGTATTCGACCGCTGATAGGTACCTGGAAAACCAATCACATAAATTTTTGAATCCATGGGAATTGAGCACGAAGGACTCAGTGATAGGGGTTGTAGGCTGCTGAAGTATATAGAACTATCAACCGTTGCTCTAAGCAAAGCAAGATCGGGTTTTTCGGACAGTTTAACGATTTCAATTTTATCAAGCTGCAAGAATCTGTCGGACGTTCGCTGAGTCGAACCATCCACACGACTAAAACTCAACCCTGAAGTCAGTTGAATGGTGTTGCATTGTCCGGATCGAACAGGACAATTTTTAGAAATCACATGACCACTGGTCAAGAAATAGAAATAGTACCGACCAGGAATTGGGCTTTGTTCACGGCGATAAAAAAATGATGAACCCACAAAGCCGCCGCCTTTTGAATCAACCGCGAACGTAGCATCCCAAGCGGATTGTAGGGCAGTTGAAGGCAAGACAAATTTGCGATCGTCAAAACCTTCGGCAGCGCGGACCATGCTACCGAATGATAAAATAAAAAAAAGAGTTTGAGTTAATTTCACTAAAGTTCGCTCTACATCAATGAGCAATTTTGAAGAGTATTTTTCTTGTTCATTGAAATATTAAGTGATTTAGAAATTATGACATCATTACCGGTGACAACGCCGTTAGAACTGCTGATTTCGATAGTTGATGAAAACTTGTTGCCGGTATTTTTAGTATAGTTCACCGTGAAAACTAGATCAGTTGTCATATCGTTAAGTGCTGAGCGTATCGTTTGATGGGTTGATTGAATTGCTCCGTTGATTGTACCGCTAGAAGACACCATGGACATGGCGGCAGCGCATACGCGAGGACGCACGGTAGGATCGTTAAAATTAGTGCCCTTTGCGGACTGGCAGATCATGATTACAGAATCGTTAATCAAAACTACGCGTTCTGTTTTGGCGTCTACGTCTGATTTGCAAACTAGGTTTGCGCCAAAGCTCGTAGTCGCCGCAAATAAAACTAAAGCGGTAAATAGATTCTTAATCATGGAGGGCTCCTATTTGAAATGTTAATTGCGTTTAACACTTAACAAGAATGCGAATGGAATACCGATACAACAGGGATTGGTTTGATTTAAAAAGCATATTCAATTTAGAATCGACTTTGTTGTTCGACACCTGTCAAAAGTAGCGACAGATGTGGAATTTCTAGAATTTTATGTCGCGAACCCAGTGGCAGGTGTATCCGCCTGGATTTTTTTGAAGGTAATCTTGATGATAGGTTTCGGCGCTGTAGAACGGACCAGCCGCAACGATTTCAGTTACAACTGGTTTTTTCCAGGCACCAGATACATCCACTAATTCTTTTACTTTCCTTGCGGTCTTTTCTTGCTCAGGGGACAAAAAGAAAATAGCTGAACGGTATTGAGTGCCGCGATCATTTCCTTGTTGGTTAACCGTAGTTGGATCGTGAATTTTGAAAAAGTATTTTAAAATGTTTTCGTACGAAGTCTTTTGAGGATCGAACTGAATTTCGATAGCTTCCGCATGACCAGAAGTCCCCTTTTTAACGATTTCGTACGTAGGGTTAGGAACCACTCCGCCGGTGTAACCAACTTGAGTAGATATAACCCCAGGTTGTGTGCGAATCAATTCCTCAACACCCCAGAAGCAGCCACCGGCAAGTAGGGCCGTTTCAGTTTTTTTAGATTCAGAAGCTGTAGTCATGTCTTTC
>DDTZ01000140.1:26556-26924 GCA_002344565.1 Bdellovibrionaceae bacterium UBA2351
TCAGAAGCTGTAGTCATGTCTTTCTTCTTTTTTGCAGGTTGATTTTTAGAATTAGCATTGAAGGAAAAACAGGTGAAGAAAAAAATGGAAAGAAAAAGAAACTTTGTCATTTGGGGTGGCCTTACGGTTAAGGTTTCTTTTTAACCTGTTTGTCTTCGATCTTTTTAGATAGCTTTTGAATGCGCTCACGAATATTCGGGGGCAAGGTAGCCATGAAAGAGGCTGGATCTTTAGAGTATGCCGAAAGCGATTCGAGAGCTTTTTCTGGATTGTCTTTATTCATTTCCATCAGAACAGGCAGGATGTCAGCAGAGATAGCGTATAGTTCTTTAGAATCGTCACCGGCTAATTTGGTGACCATGTCATCG
>DDTZ01000137.1 GCA_002344565.1 Bdellovibrionaceae bacterium UBA2351
ATTTTAGTAATCGCAGAAACGATACTTGTAGTTAATGCGATACCCGCAGATGGACCATCTTTAGGAACAGCGCCTTCTGGTAAATGGATATGCACGTCGATGTCTTGGAAATATTCCTTCGCAAAGCCAAACAATGGACCGCGAGATCGTACGTAGCTCATCGCTGCCGAACATGATTCTTTCATCACGTCGCCCAGCTGACCTGTAACCGTGAATTTACCTTTACCAGGAACCACGCTTACTTCGACTGCTAATAGATCACCGCCAACTTCTGTCCATGCCATACCGTTAGTTAAACCGATTTCGTTAGACTCTTCGATCTTACCAAACTTGAATTTGTGTGGACCCAAAAGTTCTACTAGTTTTTTCGGAGTCACTACATAACCCGCAGAAGAAGAAGCTTTTGCCGTTTTCGTTCCGCCCGCCTTCTTTTTAGAGGTTGCCTTATCCGCTTTCATTCCCTGCATGGCTTCTTCCATTACGATGTCTTTGGCTACCTTTCGAGCCACATTTGCCATTTGTCGTTCTAGATTACGTACGCCCGCTTCACGAGTGTAGTAACGAATAACATTTCGGATAGTTGCATCTTGGATAGTCACTTTACGGTCTTTTAAACCGTGATTTTCAATTTGCTTTGGAACTAGATAATTCTTAGCAATATGGAATTTCTCTTCTTCGATGTAACCTTCAAGGCTAATAACTTCCATACGATCAAGTAGCGGACGAGGTACTGTATGTAATGAGTTCGCTGTAGCGATGAACATTACTTTAGACAAATCGTATTCCACTTCTAAGTAGTGATCTTGGAATGTGCTGTTTTGCTCTGGATCTAAAACTTCAAGCATCGCTGAAGACGGATCGCCGCGGAAGTCAGACGCCATCTTGTCGATTTCATCTAGCAACACCAACGCGTTTCCTTTTTCAACTTTTCTTAAGGCTTGAATAATTTTACCCGGCATCGCACCTACGTATGTTTTTCTATGACCGCGAATTTCCGCTTCATCACGCACGCCACCTAACGAGATACGCGCAAACGGGCGGTTTAACGAAGTCGCAATCGATCGAGCCAATGATGTTTTACCAACCCCTGGAGGACCCACTAAGCACAAGATAGGGCCTTTTAAAGTGTTCGATAACGAAAGAACCGCTAGGTATTCTAGAATTCTTTCTTTAACTTTTTCTAAGCCCCAATGGTCTTCATCCAAAACTTTTTGGGCTTTTTTGATGTCGTGACTTTCAGCCGAGTAATCTTGCCATGGTAATGATAAGATCCAATCGATATAGTTACGAACCACTGTCGCTTCTGCCGACATTGGTGACATCATCTTAAGTTTTTTAACTTCTTTTAAGACTTTGTCTTTCGCTTCTTGAGTCATCTTCTTAGCTTTACATTTAGCCTCTAACTCTTGCAGTTCAGCTTGGTAGTCATCTTTATCGCCAAGTTCTTTTTGAATCGCCTGCATTTGTTCGTTCAAATAGTATTCTTTTTGTGAACGTTCCATTTGCTTTTTCACGCGTGTGCGGATTTTCTTTTCTACTTCTAGAATCTCGATCTCGCCCGTCATGATATTTAATAAATGTTCTAAGCGTTTTTCTGGCTCGAAAATCTCTAACACTTTTTGCTTGTCTTCGATCTTCAAATTCAACTGAGCTACGATGATGTCGGCTAGTTCGCCGGCACTCTCAATTGAAGTAACACGCATTAGGATTTCAGGCGGGATACGCTTGTTTAGTTTTACATACGTTTCGAATGTCGCTTTGACTGATCTCACCAGAGCTTGCGCTTCAACTTGAGATTCTACTTCTTCTGGAATTTCTTCGTATTTAACCACAAAGAAATTCTCGTTGTTAACAAAGTCTTTAATTTTTACACGACGCTTGCCTTCGACTAGAACTTTTACCGTTCCATCTGGAAGCTTTAAGAGTTGAATGATGGTGCCAATGGTACCTACGGTGTAGATATCCTTAGCTTCTGGGTTATTAGTCTTAGCATCCTTTTGGGCAGCCAGAATAATATCTGATTGTTTACTAATTGCCTCTTCAAGAGCATTGATACTTTTTTCCCGACCAACAAATAAAGGCATCATTAAATGGGGAAATATAATCAGGTCTCGCAGCGGTAATAAAGGCAATTCCATCGTCTTTTGTTCTGCCATACATCCTCCTGGCTCATGATCAGGACCCATATTGGGTCCTAATGTAAGTATGAGGTCTTTAGCAGATAAATCAAAGAAGTTTTTTTTTATTTATTTTATAAAATAATTAACCGGCCATCGTAGATTCAATATCAGAAATTTCTTTTGGAGCGTTCGAAGTCAAGACATCATGACCATTTGAGGTAATTAAAATATTATCCTCAATGCGAATACCTATGCCGCGGTATTCTGCTGGTACGTCTTTATCCGCTTCTGGAACATATAAACCTGGTTCAATCGTAAAACACATTCCAGCTTCAATAGCTCGCGGCTGACCGTTGACAAAATACAGTCCAGCGTCATGAACATCCAGACCTAACCAGTGACCAATGCCATGTGGATAATATTTACGATGCGTATTGGAAGAAATTATATCGTCCTTGCGCCCAGACACTAAACCTAGTTCAAGCATTAGGTCCGTCAACATCGATGCACCTTTTTCGTGCAAATCTTTGAAAAAAACGCCTGGTTTTAAATCCGAAATAATTTCTTTTTCAATGTCTAGTACAGCTTGATACACGCGCGCTTGCACTGGACTAAACTTCCCATTGATGGGGAATGTGCGCGTAATATCCCCCGTGTAGTAATTGTATTCAGTGCCTGAATCTATCAGCATCAAATCGCCCGAACGACACACTTGATCGTTAAAATTGTAGTGTAATGTAGTCCCATTGTTTCCCGCCGCAACGATCGGATGATAACCCTCACGGGCAGAGCCTTGAGTTAAATAGTAATTCGTCATCAACGCCTGAATTTGACGTTCCGTCATACCCGGTTTCACTGAACGCATCGCTAGTTTGTGGCCTTCCGCTGAAATTTGGCACGCACGACGCTGATTTTCGATCTCGACATCGGATTTTATTAAGCGGAATTCACCCAAAAACACGTCGGCATCGTGAATCGGCAATAAGCCAAACCCGGAACGAGGCGAGGAGAGTCGCAAGCTATCCAACGCCGATAGAAATTCTTTATCAAAATCAGGATTTTTTAATAGGCGATAGTAAACCGACTCATAACCCTTTAATAATTTTGGAAATTGCACATGAAATTCATCAATAGGAAAACATTTGTCTACGCCAAATGCTTCTTGAGCCATTTCCGGCCCATAACGAAAACCGTCCCATGTTTCACGTTCAACATTTTTACGACGAACAAACAAAACACTCTCCGGGAATGATCCCGGCTTTAGAATTAAAACCGATTCGGGTTCTTCAAAACCAGTCAGGTAATACATGTTTGAATCTTGGCGATACGGAAAATGAACATCGTGATTTCGAATGTGCTCAGGATGCGCGGCCACTACCAAGGCGCTGTTATTTAATTTCTTAAGCACAGCCTCACGCCGTTTTTTAAATATAGCTACGTTTTCTAAAGGCTTTCTCATAATCCCAGTTTCTCCGCTAAATCTTTGACGGCTCGATTCGCTTGGCTAGAGCCTTTTTGCATCATATCGCGTTTATTTTCAAAGTCTAGAACGCTATAGGAGTCTAGGTTTACGTTAATTGTATAATCAACCTGAGAACTTTCCTTAACCATTTGGCTCGAAATCTCGGCCCAAACCAGATTTTCCACGGAATCCGATTCATTAATTGGAGTTTTAAAGGCATTTCCGCCCAATACATTCACCAGCACTACGTAGTTCGCACCCTGTTTTCGCATGTGTTCAGCGACGCTGCGGATTTCACGAACGGCGCTGATATTTTTCTGGTAGGGTTTAAATAACGGTGGGTACGGGATACAGTATGGCAACAAGGCCTCGAGTTTACCCCGGTTCATCATGTAGGTTTTATTTTTCTCTAAATTTAAGGCCGGACAGGCAAATGGTTTTTTGAAATCTTCAGCTTTCAAATTATGAAAAGTTGACTTAATGATGCTTTGGATCGCTGAAAATTCACCTGCGCGCTTACCAGAAATAAGTCCCTTTTTTAATACGTCCTCCCCTTTAATTTTGAACATCTGCCATTCCGTATCGTTAGCAGACCCGCGCCATGCATACAAACTGGCAACTAGTGCGCCCATTTCAATACCGGCAACATTGTATACTGGAATCTTATTTTTTTGAAATTCTTGAAGAACGCCGATATGGCCAAAAACACGCCCACCACCTGGGCCAAAAATCACACCTACTTTTGGCAGACGCGGAACCGGACGAGGCGGTCTGTTTTCAACTTCGACTTCATCTGGCCCCATATTATCATCCACAATTGGGTGACCATCTTCAGATTCTGGAGTCGGAGCTTGAGTCTGAGTTGGGGATTGTGTTGCTTGAGGTGTTTCTTTTGACTTTACACTAGTTGAGTCCGACTTCACAGGAGCCGTAGGTGGCGTTCCGGCATGTCTTTGTGGAGTTTGGCAACTAATCAAACTGATCACTGCTAGAGTTAAAATTAGTAATTTCATATTTTCTCCCGATGGTGCATTCGTCAGATGACCTCGAAAGAATTCTAACTGCTATTTTTTCCAAGAAAAAGGAAAAATTCTTTATTTCCGTCTTTTCCTTCAATCGATGAAGAAAAATATTTTTTTACTCTGAGGTTCAATGATTCCGCAAATTGTACCATGGATTTTTCTAGGACTTGATAGAGCCCTTCGTCTGCAACCACACCTTTCTCATTCAGAGCGTCAGGACCTAGTTCGAACTGCGGTTTGACCAAGACAAGTATGTCCCCATTAGTTTTAAGTAAAAATACAAGCTGAGGCAAAATCAACTTAACGCTTATAAACGAAACGTCCATGCAGATAAAATCAAATCCTAAATTGGGTACATGTTTTTGAAATTCTGTATTTGAATCCAAAGATCGTGCGTTAGTTTTTTCAAGTAACGTAAAGTTAGGATGATTTCTGACATGAACGTGTGTTTGGTCTTGCCCAACATCAATGCCCAAGACCGAGCGCGCACCCATTTTTAATAGAAACTCGGAAAAACCCCCAGTCGAAACACCCACATCTAAGCAGTCTTTCCCTTGATAATTAAGCTGCAATAAATCTGTGGCACCCTTAATCTTATGTCCCGCTCGGGAAACGAATTCATTCGCGAATCCAGAACTGACCTCGAACGGCGTATCTTCGGGATAGTCTTCACTTGGTTTGGTAACGACTTTCTTTTTACCAGAAATAACGACACTGACCTGCCCAAATTTGATCATATCCTGGGCGCGGGTTCGAGTCGGGGCTAAATTCAGTTTAACAAGCAAGACATCCGCGCGCATGGACTACGTTTCACGAGTTATGTTCCACTCAAGGAATTGCAGCAAATGCCGATTCTTGCCTGAAGGAGAATTTAATTTTCTATCTAAATCTAAAATAGTAGATTCAATTTGCTGATGAATTTGTTTTAAAAACGCATCCAATTTATCCACTGCTTTATAGTGGTGGATTAAGTTTTTCTTAGAATCCTTATCTTGCTCACTATCTAAAATGTCGTCTTTGACTTGAAACGCATAACCTAATAACAAACCGACTTCTTTCATCGATTTCAATTGGTCATCTGAAAGTTTCTTAATTAGTCCCGGCCCCATCAATGCACCAGAAATCAAAGCCCCAGTTTTAAGCAAATGAATTTGATTAAGATGGGCAGGCGTTGCAGAAATTTTTCCTGAATCCAATGTGATATCAAAATACTGGCCTAGAATCATTCCATTTAAGCCAGACGAATGCGCTAGCTGCTGAACCAGTTGTGCTAGACTCGCACCAGAACTTGAATAGTGTTTGGCTAAAACCGCAAAGGCTTCCGTTAACAGCGAGTCCCCCGCTAGTAAGGCAATCGCATCACCATAGACTTTATGATTAGTTGGCTTGCCTCTGCGAAAATTATCATTATCCATACAAGGCAGATCATCATGAATTAAGGAATAGGTATGAATCATTTCAATCGCCATCGCCCACGGATAGACGGACTCTACTGGGACACCTAAATATTGAGCTCCAGCAAAGCTCAACAACGGGCGAAAACGTTTACCCCCTGAAAAATACGAATACTCAATACTTTCAAATTGAGAGTTATAAACCGATAAATCACCAGCGATGCCCCCGGAATTGGTCAGCGAAGGGGATTGAATTTTATCAATAGATGCCGCCACCCCAGAAACAGAATGAGCCGTTTCGCGAAATATATGCTGAAATTCACTTCGGCAAAAACTCTCGAAAGATTCTTGCTCTCTCGAATACAAATTCATTTCTTATTTTTCTTCGCCAGAGAATGGAACTGTAACTGGGTTACCATCTTTATCAATACTCATAAGTTTTTTAACTTTTAGTTCAGCTTCAGTTAATTTAGCGTTGCATTCACGAGATAGCTTTACACCTTCTTCGAAAAATTTTAATGATTCTTCCAAGCTCACGTCGCCTTTTTCCATTTTACCGACGATCTCTTCAAGCCGATTTAATTTTTTTTCAAAATCCATACGCTATCCTTCTTTCTTAAGTTCACTTATTTTAATTTTAACTGCACCCTTGCAGAACTTGACGCCAAGTTCCTGGTTCACATCGATATCATCCGAAGAACGAATCACATTTTCACCTTGGGTTACAATCGAATACCCACGATCAAGTACTTTCAATGGACTGATAGAATCTAATACGGCCATGCGGCTTTCTAATTTATGTCGAGCCTTCTCGAGCGCCTTTTCAATCGCGGTATGCAGATCCTTAGTTTTGTGACTTACTTCACGACGAGCTAAATCCATCTTCACTTGCGGATGAGGCATTTTCTCTGTCAATACTTCTAATTTATGTTTATGCTTTAGAAACAAAGTGTCCACAGCGGCTTGCAAACGATTTAACAATTCATCATTTCTGATTGATAAATCTTGCAGATTTTTTTGCGGGTCAACTAGGCGCAATCTTAAATTCTCTAAACGACTGGTTAGGTCTCTAATTTTCCTATTGAATGAATTATTTAAATTATGACTCAAATGAACAAGACGCTGATGAAGTTCTTTTGAGCTTTTAGCAACTAATTCTGCCGCCGCCGACGGTGTTGGCGCGCGCAAGTCGGCAACAAAGTCAGAAATCGTAAAGTCAATTTCATGCCCCACGGCCGAAATCGTAGGGATAGGTGACTGCGCTATCATACGCACCAAGCGTTCATCATTAAATGCCCATAAATCTTCAATCGAACCACCGCCACGCGCGAGCACGATAATGTCTACGTTTGGCAACTTCCAAGCCATCTGCAAGGCGTCCATAATTTTCTCGGGCGCACCGTCACCTTGAACCAACGTAGGAATCAATGTGACATCTAAAAAAGGAGCCCGACGAGTAACAATTTGAATGAAGTCTTGAATTGCAGCCCCGGTAGGAGAGCTGATAACTACGATTTTATTTGGATGCGATGGTATTGGACGCTTGCGGGCAGATTCAAATAAACCTTCTGATTTTAATTTAGTCTTTAGTTCTTCAAATGCTTTTTGTAAAGCACCCGCGCCCACTGGTTCCATGTGTTCACATAGAATTTGATAACTGCCCCGTGGCTCAAATACACTGATGCGACCTTTAATCAAAACCTCTAAGCCGTCATGAACTTTGAATTTAATTTTTGAATTAAATCCGCGGAACATTACTGCAGATATCTGTGATTTAGCATCTTTTAGTGAGAAATAAAAATGACCCGACGTATGGGCTTTAAAATTTGAAATTTCGCCACGTAACCAGATGGAAACCATCTGCCCTTCAAGAAGCTGCTTGATGCGCAGGTTAAGTTGTTCAACGGTGAGCACCGTCGTTTCACTTTGCTGAGCTTGCATCAAAGTCGGTTGGGAACTTAAAGGAATATTAATGTCATTCGCCATTATGAAACGACACTAGTCGGCAATGCTACAGCTGTCAATGAACGGTGATTTATGGAACTATGAAATAAGTAGATTTTGTACGGACCATAACCCGCCCGCGAAAAAGCAGATCCACGCCAAAGGCGCATGGGACTTTAGTTGCAAGATAAATAAATTTGACTGATGTTCTTGGGCCAAACGACCTAAAAATGGGCCCTCTAACGCTAAAAGCACTATAAATCCATAGAAAAATACGACGAACGGAAAATAGTAATCTAATAGAATCAAATTCATACAATTTAGTCGGAAAAATATTATTTTATTAGAGTCCTGATTCATTGAATATTACCGAAAAGTGCGCTATATTTATTATAAAGGTTCGACGGCGTAAAGCTCATCGAAATAAACCTTACAAGCAAAGAATTAGGGGACTGTCCCTGACAATGGTGTGCAAGCCCAGCTCGTACTGGGAAGCCTAAAGTTGTTACCATGGTCACCCACTTTAATATTGAGGTTTATTTTCAGAGTTGTCTTCGGGCCTTTTTTTATTTGTTCTCGACTTTTTTAAATATAGGCAAAACGACATTAAACGTACTACCCACGCCGACCTCAGAATCGATCTCTAGTTTACCATTAAATTGTTTTACGAAGCTGTTTACTATTCCTAGGCCCAGGCCTGTGCCACGCCCTACTTCTTTTGTGGTGAAAAATGGTTCTACAATCTTTGGAATGAGCTCTTTCGGGATTCCCGATCCGTTATCACTTACCGAAAGCACCACCTCATTAGCACTGCGTTCAAATACGCGAATCTTAATCATTCGATCTATCTTTTTTTCCGTTGCATCTTTGGCATTAGAAAAAAGATTCACAATAATTTGGTGGAACTTTCCCGGGTTAGCCATCACAACAAAATCGCAATTGATCGGTGAATCATATTGAATAGATACACCTTCATTAGTGTAAATTTCACGAATAAAATCTAAAGCTTGGTGAACCTCTCGTGCGATATTAACTTCGTCTAAATTATCTTTGTCCGATCGAGAAAGGACCTTCAATCCGCTGACTATTTTTTTGATCCTTTCATTGGCAACACCAATTTTTTCTATGCAGTTATCAATAGTTCTTGGATCCTTATCAGGCCTAGATAACGAACTTTTTAGTTTATGCAAATTCGCAATAGATATTGTGAGGGGATTATTTATTTCATGACCGACACCCGCAGCCAGTTCACCTATCGAGGCTAGTTTTTCGACGTGTTGACTCTTAATTTCGGACAATTTCTTTTCTGTAATATCAAGGCTAACGGCAGTGAACCCATATAATTTGCCTTGCTCGTTAGTGTTTGGATACACGGTAATATCAATCCAAAATAGTTCGCCGTTTTTACTTTTGTTGCATACTTCACCACGAAATATATTTGCTGTCTTTAGAACATTCCAAAAATTAATCCAAAATTTGGCCGGGTGATGAGACGAACTCAAAATTTTATGGTTCCGCCCAATCAACTCTTCCTTTTTGTTCGAATACTTCGCACAAAGCAATTATTTGCGATGTTCAATGCCAACGGATAATCTGAAAACGTTTTCGAGTTCAAATCTTCAACTTTTTTTCCAAGCAATTCTGCATAGGCTTCAGCGGCCGGTTGGCCGTTTATTTCTAGGACAATTCTTTCATCAGGTATTGATTCCGTGATCACCACTTTTTTAGAAGAAAGTTCAAAATGTTGTGACTTGATAATTTCAAAAGGGACCTCACTGTTTATAAAAACAAGTACTGCCGAGTTTTTATAATTCTTTCCATTACAAAACAATGTAGTTTCTTTGAAGTTTAGGCCGTCTCCAGACGAACCGCCTACGATCGGAATATCTTTGACGATATCCCCTAAAACTTCCATCAGTGAGTCCTCCTTTTTTGAAACGCCATCAACAAACACCATACAGACAGCCCGCTTCAAAATCCCTATGTGACTTCTGCTGGCGCGAATTTGCTCTACTAGATTCGACAATTTATTTAATGATGTCGGCTGCAAATTATTAACGTCTTCGATCAGGAACGTATTGATTTCAAAATTTGTTTTATTAAATGCAATACCTGAAATAGTTCCTTGATGGTAAGAACCGTTGGCGATCTCGCCAGCGGTAGAAACGGCAATTACGTCGTCAGCAAAAGATTGACCCAATTCTTTTTCCATTTTCTCTTTATCGTAGGTGTTGGAAAAAAATAAAATTGAGAAAAAAGAGTTTGTTTTTATCTGTTTACCTAGGTCTGCAATGGCCAATGCCTCGTCGGTCTGCGATGTGAAAAGACGTACAACTGATTGCAACTACCACCTCAACTTTCTGATTTTCGATCGGATCGGAAGTGGAATAAGTTAATAAAAAAATGCCTTGGCCTATTTTAATGCGTCTCACTTAGAGTACATTTTTGACTCAAAAAAATACGGCCTTCGCTGGGAAGGCCGCAATTCTTATCTAATTCGAAATGTTAATTGATAGTGTTTTCTTGATTTCTAGTTGTTTCTCATTTTTAATTTTTTGCTAGCTACTTTGTCTAAAGCGATACGCGCTTGGATGCCAACGCGAGTGTCGTTTGGCTGGCCATTGTCGTTTTTACGGAAACGAACTTCTGGAGCGATTACTAACCAAGAATTAACTGGTAAGTTGTATGCTACTGCCAATTCTTTAGCTTGTTTATCAAGGTATTGGTATTCAACTACAACTGCACCGCGACCAAGTTGGTAAGATCCACCGATTTGTCCACCGAACTTAGTATTTGGCATTGATGGATTGTTGTCGAAAACAAGTCCTTCTGCCCATACTTTGTATTTACCTTCATCACCTGTGTAAACGAAACCTAAGCTTCCGCGAGTTTCTTTATCGGTTACATTCGCATTTTCTTTGATTAATGCCGATGCTTGTAATTTTAACTGTTCAGATAAAGCTTTAGTAACTTTGATCGATACGCCTTTGTCGTCAGAAACTTTAAAGTCTCCAGCGCCATTTTCGTACATGCTGATCGCAACTGAATCTACTACTTTTAGGAAGTTAGTAGGAAGAGTTACAGTCAAACCGATCATTTCGCGTTCTGCGCTTAAGTTATAAAGTAAATTATCACGGAACATTGGAAGTTCAGACATAGCCTGACCAAATGCCATTGTTTGTTTACCCGCAGTGATAATCGCACGTGGTAAACCACTTACTTTATCTGTTTCGATTTGGATGTAAGCTTCTTCAACTAACTTTTCGATTTCAACTTTTTGCCAGTCTTGAGACTTACCGTTTTCAACTAGAGTTTGTTCTAAGCGTGCTTTAACAACCGCTTTGATACCTTCTCTCATTAGAACTTCGAATCTTAAATCAAGATTCCCTTTTAAAGACGCTTCATAATCAGCGACTTTAGATGATGTCATATCGACAGTTGCATCAGCACCAACACGTAACCAAGGCGTAACTTGTGTGTCTGCAATAGAAAACCCCGCACTCAAGATGAGTGATAAAACCAATTTAGTTGCTTTCATTTTTTTCTCCTATGTGTTTTTTTCGGATGTGTTAAGGAGGCCCCCTCTTAATCATCACGGGTTTTTCCTATGATCAATGCGTGTGCCATGATTTAAACGAGTAAGAAAAATCGGAAGTGACAACTTTAGCGCAGGAAACTGCATTGAAAAATTCGTACGCATGAAAAAATTTTAGAAATTAGAGTAACGCCGTATTTTGTCGTATAATTTTTCTAAACGCATAGAATCAATTGATGGATTGAAAAAGAATTTTAAATACTTAGCAGTTTGTCACCACTGTCTCGCAAATAGTCACCGAAAATTTTCTCTACATGTCTTTATTTCGTCGTCAGGGGAAAATACATGTTTTGAAGTTGGATTTGATTTTGCTTTTATAACTTTGAACGCAAAAATTTTATCAACAGAGGGGATCTTTATGAAATGGTTTTTATCCTTAGTATTGGCCGCTAGCATTGGCCACGCCCAAAATAATAACTTAGGGGAAGCGATTGTATCTATATTACAAAAAGCTGGATTTGTTGACTTCTTGTCCGATAAAGGTGAGTGCCCAGAACGCTGGGAACATTTACCAGAACAGGATGCGCAGCCCCTCATACAAAAGGCATTCGAGCTGAGATCAAAAGGCAAATACTGTGAATCAGGTCGCTATTTTTATGAGCTTCGTCGTCAATGGCCGGTAAAAGAATATTATAAAATGGCTTGGAAAGAGTTAGTAAACTCTTATGTATTAGCCGATGATTTAATCGCCGCAATCAACGAAGGAAACGATTTCATGGATTTTTTCCGCGGAACTCCCGATGTTGAGGACGTTCATTTGATCTTGATTAATGCTGTTTACATGAAAATGATGGCCGCCGGATCCGAGCGTTCCCAAGAATGGACCGAATACGCTCTTGGTATTTCAAAAGAACAAACCAGCGAAAATCCTTATTTAAAAAATTTGAGCTTTAAGGACTTCTTAGAAAAGTATCCTAATTCGCCAAACGTGAAGGTAATTGAAGGCATGATGAGACATGCACGCAATAATCATGCAGAATATCACCTAAAAATTGGTAACTATTATGCTACTCGTATGATGCCAGACTCCGCGATGCCCAACTATCCGGCGGCTGTTGGCCGTTATGCCTTGGTGCTAAAATGGGGCCCGATTGTTTCTTCTTACAATCAAGCACTGTATTCGACAGTTGATGTTCTTTATAAAATGTCGGCCGTAATTGAATCTAATGCAATCAGCGAAGATAAACTGAAAGAATGGCTACAAATTGATTCTAATCGCGATAAAAAGGCAGTTGATCGCAAGGCCATAGTATCGCAAATCAAAACTCAGATTGTAGAGTTACAAAAGAAAATGAATTCTGAAACGATAACACAGGATATTTGGATTCAAAAGACCAGATTGTTGATCGAAGAAAAACAGAAATAGGTTGACCACACGCGAGCACCTCATAAAATAACGTATGGGGTGTTTCTATGGATAAAGTTGCAGTTAATACAAGTCCTATTGAGGCTATATTTCAAGCCTCCATTGTTGTTCAGCTTACATTACTAATTTTAATTGGTTTAAGTGTCGTTTGTTGGGGTATTGCCTATAATAAATGGCAACTACTTAGAAAAATTAAAACCACGAACGAAGTTTTCCTTTCCTATTTTTGGAAGTCCAATTCACTTGAAAATCTTTATGACGATTTAGATAAGTTTCGCGATAGTACGCTGGCGCATGTTTTCAAATCTGCATATGTAGAAATGAAAAAACTAGCGGATAGTCGTCCACATGATGGAAAAACCGAAGCGGCCAAACCGGCTTTAAACAATATGGACAATTTAGAACGCGTAATACGTAAATCTATCGAAAAT
Organism: Bdellovibrionaceae bacterium UBA2351; assembly: GCA_002344565.1. GTDB lineage: Bacteria > Bdellovibrionota > Bdellovibrionia > Bdellovibrionales > Bdellovibrionaceae > UBA2316. The sequence continues at coordinate 13,335 of DDTZ01000137.1, forward strand.
GAAATGGCTAACATGGAATCAAAACTTACTGTGCTAGCTACAACTGGCAGTACGGGTCCTTTCGTAGGTTTGTTCGGTACGGTTTGGGGGATCATGAGTTCGTTCCATAAAATCGGAACAACAGGAAATGCCAGTCTTGCAGTTGTCGCACCAGGTATCTCAGAAGCACTAGTTGCAACTGCGATTGGTTTAGCGGCCGCGATTCCAGCGGTTGTATTGTACAATCATTTTATTTCTACAATTAGAAAAGAAGAAATCGAGTTAAACAACTTTTCTGCTGATTTCTTGAACATCGTTAAGCGCAATTTTTTCAACTAACCTTTTAACCAAGCACGAGAATACGTATGGGAATGTCATCTGGTAGTAAATCCAAAGCGGTTCTAAGCGAAATCAACGTAACGCCTCTTGTGGACGTTATGTTGGTTCTGTTGATTATGTTTATGGTGACGACTCCGCTCATGCAACAAGGAGTGCAGGTTGATTTACCGAAAACGTCAGCTACAGGGATGGAACTCAATGAAGACCCGATGCTATTGCAAATTGAAGGCAACAAGCGCATCACGATTGCGAAAAATCCAGTAACTCTAGAACAGCTGCGCCCCAAATTAATTGCGATTTTTAAAACTCGAAAAAATAAACAGTTATTCATTCAAGCCGATCGACGTGTCGACTACGGCATCGTCGCTGAAGTAATGGCCGAAGCAAAAGCAGCAGGAATAAGCCAACTTGGGCTAGTAACTCTGCCAAAGGATAATTAAAACCATCTATGGTAAGACCACCCGATCAAAACAAAGGTATCATTTTTTCTTTTGGAGCACACGTTGCACTAGCGGTGTTTTTGATTTTGAAAAATGTATTCTTTGATGCGAATGTTCCTGACTATCAAGCCGCGATTCGGGTCGATATGGTGGCCTTGCCCGATAAAAACCCGATGGTACCTTCTCAGGCTGCTGACGATACTAAAACAGAAAAACCACCTGAGCCTCCGCAGCCGGACCCCGCCCCAACGTCTAAATCAACGGAAACATTGCCCGAGAAAAAACCTCAAATTGACGACACGGCCATCAAACTTGCTGAAAAGAAAAAGCAC
>DDTZ01000157.1:0-23491 GCA_002344565.1 Bdellovibrionaceae bacterium UBA2351
GGATTCATTGTTTGAATATCGAAATGAATTTCCATTCACTAGCAAATAAATACTCTCTAAGAGATTTGTTTTGCCTTGGCCATTTTTTCCCAAGAACACATTTAGATTCTTGGAAAAACTGGTTTGCAAAGATTTTATATTTCGAAAATCTTTTATTAAAATATTTTCTACGAACAAAATAGCACCTTTGAAAATTTTTTTATTAAGGCGCTAGATTCTCATTGGCATAACTACGCATGTGTAGGACTGATCTTCAAGAGGACGAATCACGCCTGGTGATAAATGATCATTCACTTCAAGTTGCACTGTTGGCTGATCCATCGACGCCAACACATCCAAGATGTAACGAGCATTGAAGCCGATTTTTAATTCGTTACCAGAAAAATCAACTTCCATTTCTTCTTTCGCTTCACCGAGTTCAGGATTGTTCGAAGAAATTTCCATTTTATTTTTTGCTAAATTAAGCAATACCGCTTTGGATTTTTGATTCGCTAAAAGTGCTACGCGTTCTAGTGAAGTTAAAAAATCATTTTTGTTTAATTTAATTTTCTGAGTCAGGTTCTGTGGAATAAACTGTTGATAGTTTGGATATTTACCTTCAATCAAACGAATCATCAGCGTAGTCGTGTTGTTTCTTAAGTAAAATTGCGAACCTTCAATGGCAATTTCAACTTCACCAGGGTTTGCTTCGATAATTTTTTTAATTTCGTACAAACCTTTTCTAGGAATGATCACACCGGCTGATGTTGTACTTTTTCCAAGTTCGATTTGTTTATTAACCAAACTCATACGGTGACCATCAGTTGCAACCATTCGACAATTTCCAGTTTGTGAAACTTCGAAATAAACTCCGTTCAAATGGTAACGAGTCTCATCGTTCGAAACCGAGTAAATAGTTTTATCAATCATTTCACGAAGCAGGTGTGAACTGATTTTGATAAACGATTGAGGATTGTAAGTTGGAAAGATCGGGTAGTCTTCATGGCTCACCCCCACAATGCGAGATGAAAACTTTCCTTGTTTTATTTCTAACCAGTTATTTTCTTTTTTGACGAGTTGGATTTTTCCTTCATCCAATTTTCGACAAATTTCGAAAAGACTTTTTGTACTAACAACAACTTTGCCGGGTTCTAAAACTTTAGCAAAAACTTCGTCAGTTAAACTTACTTCCAAATCCGTTGCGAAAACTTTTACGCGATCTTGATCAGCATCGAGTAGAACATTTACCAATACGGCCATGGTATTTTTTTTATCAACGATATTTAACGTCTTACCGATCAAAGTAAGCAAGTCTTTTTTCTCGATCTCAATTTTCATAATTCCTCATCCAATATAAATATTAATACTATATATATAAATAACTAGTAGTAGTAGTAGGGCTGTGGATTTCGCACTTAGCTTATTAAACTGTTGATTTTATTAACGTATCCTAGTGGATAAAGTCATTAACAAAAAACCCCGAAATCCTGTATAAAATCGCGTTTTAAAAATCCCCAAAGTTCCCGGTAGATTTATCCACACGTTTTTACACAATCCCAATTCACACCCCTGTGATATTGTGGATTCTACTCTCTAACTCTTCGATATCTTTAAAGATATCCTGATCCTTTGACTGTAGAAACTTGACTCTTTCAAGCGCATTCATCACAGTCGTGTGGTCACGGCCACCAAACGTTTTACCGATGTCCACTAGTGATTTATCTAAAAATTTCTTGATCAAATACATCGCAATTTGTCGTGGAACGACGATTTGTTTCGCTCGTGTTGTCGACTTTAGATCCTGAATTTTGACTTTATAGTGATCAGCGACTCGTCTAAGGATCTCTTCAGCCCCGATTGTACTTTGTGTCTCGTGGCTTGAAAGAATGCGTTTAACTAGGTCGTAGTCAATTTGTAGACCCTGGAGTTCAGAGAACATTTTTACTTTTTTAAGGTTACCTTCAAGTTCTCTGATGGAACGCTTCGAAATGCGCGCAATATACGTAGCCACCTCATCAGACAGACGAACTGCAAAACGTTCTGCTTTATATCTTAGAATAGCAATACGAGTTTCTAGATCCGGCATTGTAATATCGGCGATTAATCCACGTTCAAGACGTGTTCTATTGCGATCTTCAAGATCGATAATGTCTTTAGGCATTCGATCCGAAGCTAAAATTACCTGCTTTTTACGCTCAATAAACGTGTTAATTGTATGAAAGAACTCTTCCTGTACTGCTTCCCCTTTACCGATAAACTGAACATCATCCACTAGTAAAATATCCGCATTTTCGCGATATTTTTGGCGAAATTTATCCATTTTATGATGGCGAATAGACGAAATACACTCGTTCATAAAGTGTTCGGCTGAAATATAGATGATTCTTAATTGCGGATAGCTCTCACGGATATAGTTACCAGCGGCATGTAGTAAGTGAGTTTTACCCATTCCGACCGGACCATATATATAGAGAGGATTATAATCATCGCCGCCCGGATTTTTAGCCACGTTATAGGTAGCTGCATGAGCAAATTCCGAGTTTTTCCCCACTACAAAGGTTGAAAACGTAAGTTCCGTATTCAATGGATCTGAATTAAACGGTTTGTCTTTGTTGAAAAGAGCTGCATTTTTCAAAGCGAAATTTACAGGCTGCGATGGATTAAAAATCGCCTCTTCCAAAGCCTGTGGGCTTTCAGGAGGTGCCGGAGCTTTGTTGCCGGTTACAACAAATTCAACCTCGAACTGAGAATTGCAAAGACCTGATATCTCTGAATAAATTTTGTCTTGTAGGTTTTCAATAACGAAATATTGATGAAAAGCGTTCGGTACCCCTAGAACGATTTTTGGTCTAACGTCACTGCCTGCTGTACTTAAATATTCAATAGGATCTAACCAAGTATCGAGTAACTTGTTGTTTAGATTCCTACCTTTCATGTTGAACTTAACTTGATCCCAAAAATGCGAATCGATAAGCATTAATAACCCCTCTGAACCTTCGAAAAAGATAAGACGAAAAGAATTAACAAGGGACTATGGGGTTTTCAACACTAGTCCTGAATGCTGCATTGTGAATTTTTAGTGACCGGTTATCTAGTGGTATTTTTTAAAATTTTTACAATAGGTAGTGGCTCCTCGTAAATGGTTGCCGGTAGCGCTTTACCGAAAGTGCTTTTGAGAGTGAAAAACCGGGATTTGTTTGGGCCACCAGGGGGTTGAGATTAAATTTCTGCTTGTAAAATAAGTTTATTAAGTACATAAAGATGAATCTGATTTTTAGTTCTGCCACTTAAGGAGATTATAATGAAAAGAACGTATCAACCGTCAAAAAAACGCCGTAAAAAGACACATGGTTTTAGAACTCGTATGAAAACTAAAGACGGACAAAAGGTTCTTAGCCGTAGACGTGCTAAAGGACGTAAGAAGCTTTCTGTAGAAATTAGTGGTAAGTAAGCCATTTAGTTCAATCAATAAGAACTCAGATTTTTTATATCTTAAAGAGCGGGGAATAAAATTTTGGGCGGCCTCGTGGATGCTAATAAGTATCGACGCAGACTTCGACACCAATTCCCCCAAATCCCAAATCGGGTTTATATTAAGTCGAAAAGTAGGAAATGCCGCCGTAAGGAATCGCGTTAGACGGTGGATGAAACAGGAATTATCTGAGTTTTTAAAAGAAAACCCAGAGATAATTGTTAAGTTTTCTGTCTTCATTAAGCCAATGGGCGAAGATTACTATAAAAATATGAGTTTCTTGAGCTTCAAAAAAGTATTAAATAATGGGATTAAATTTATTAGTAAGAAGCATGCCCCTAAGACTGCCAAATAGAGCCACTTCTATACTACAAAATAGTCTGAAATTTTTAGGTCTATTATTGATTGGTGCCTATCGTACTTTGGGCACTCAATTCATGGGTGGTAATTGCAAATTTCATCCGTCGTGTTCACAATATGCCACCGAGGCATTTCATATTCACAGTCCATTTTTCGCTATCAAACTAGTATCAATTAGGTTATGCAAATGTCGGCCTTTTTCACAAGGCGGTTATGACCCAGTTCCTGAAAGGAGATCTTAGTGCAAGATCAAAAAGACAGTCCATTTAACGGTCGTTTCATTGTAGCCATGTTAGTGTTTGCACTATTTTACTTTGGCTGGAATCAATACTTACAAAAGAAATATCCAGGTTATGGCCAAAAGCCGGCTGTCACTCAAGACACACCACCTGTGACGGCAGCTACGCCTACTGCGGATAAGCCGGCACAATCAACAACAACAGATACTCCGGCACCATCAGCAGATGCCAAAACCGTAGCGAAACCTGAGGAAAAAGTGTTTGCGTTCGCTGGTGAAAACATCTCGTTCAATCTTTCATCACGCGGTATGGGAGTTAGAAATGTAGATATTAAAAACTACAAAGATAAAAACGGCGAAACGATTAAAATCGGGGTCTCTGACTCGGTCGGTTTGTTTGAATTAAAGTTAGCTGATGGTTCAGATGTTTATTTTGATGTTCAGGAAATTGAAAAAGGTAAATACAAAGGTGTTTACGCAGACGCATCTATTAAAATCGAAAGAGAACTTGAATTTATAGAGAAAAACAACTCTTTCAAAGCGGCTACAAAGTTAGTTTCTTTAAATGAAAAAACTGCCCCGTCGGTTAAGTTCTATATTCCTGAAAAAACAATGGATAACCACAGTACATCTTGGTTGTTTCCGTCATACGAACACCAAGATTTCTACGTTGCTCACGAAAACACTCACACAACACTAAACTTTTCCTCAGCTAAACATGATACCTCGGGAGACGCTAAGGGTGTGAATTTGCTGGCGATCGGTAGTCAGTATTTTGCGGCGGCCATCGTGGATCAATCTGATACAATTCCTGAAGCAAAAATGTCTAGTTCATTCGATAAAAAGACAGCGTTAGCTGAGTTGATTTATCGCGTGAATGATGGTGTTAAAGATGTAACTTTAAACCAAACATACTTTGCTGGTGGAAAGGCAATCGACACAATGACGGCGATTCACCCAGAACTTGCGCAAGTAATTAATTTTGGTTGGATGAGCTTCATTGCAAAACCATTACTCTACACTATGAAGTGGTTCTTCTCGCAGATTCCTAACTGGGGTATTGCGATTATTTTGTTAACTCTTTTAGTTCGTTTGTTTGTACTTCCATTTAATTTAATGTCGTACAAATCAATGAAAGCTATGCAGAAGATTCAGCCGTTAATGACGGCCGTTCGTGAAAAATACAAAGACGATCCAGTTCGTATGAATCAAGAAGTAATGAATTTAATGAAAGAAAACAAAGCAAACCCATTCGGTGGTTGTTTGCCGATGTTACTTCAAATCCCAATTTTCTTTGCTTTATACCGCGTAATTGGCTCTAGTATTGAGTTATACGGCAGCCCGTTTATGTTCTGGATTCAAGATTTAAGCGCCCATGATAAGTTCTTTGTGTTGCCAATTTTAATGGGCGTAACGATGTTTGTTCAGCAAAAACTAACACCGACGCAAATGGATCCTATGCAGGCCAAAATTTTGATGTATATGCCATTAATTTTTACTGTGTTCATGATTAATTTACCAAGTGGATTAACTCTATACATGTTTGTGAGCGCTTTATTCGGCGTGATTCAACAGTATGCAATGATGAAAACTAACAAAGCAGCATAAGCCTATTTACTACTGAGGAGGAAAAATGAATTTTTTCAAAAAGCTATTTGGATCTGGAAAAAAAGCTTCTGACAGCCCCGTTGAAGACTTACTAAGACAAACACTAGAAGGTTTGTTAGCAAACGGTGGATTTGAACTTGAATACGAAATCAAAACGGAAAAAAACGACGGCGACAGCTATTCGTTTGATATTCAACTTTCTGGTCCAGATGAAGAACTATTCAAAGACAGAAAAGGTCAGCTACTGGATTCTTTCCAATTACTACTTAAGCGTGTAGTTCAACACCATTTCCCTGAAGATCGCTCAAGTGTTCTTGTAGATTGTGGTGGCTACCGTGAAGAGTCAGAAGCGGCGTTGATCGAACGAGCTGATAACTTGAAAGAGATCGCAATCACACAAAATAAAGCCGTTTATTACCGCGCTCTTCCTCCGAAGGAAAGAAAGGTAGTTCATCAGTACCTTTCTAAAGACACGCGTGTGAAAAGCCGCTCTTTAGGTGAAGGTCTTTACAAGAAAATTAAGATTTATCCTGCTAAAAACGAAAATGCTCCTGACGCTGAAAACATTAGCGCACAAGAATAGTTTATGAATTTTGGTGAAGGCAGAGATCATTTTACTATTTGCTCTGTCTCCACTCCTATGGGCTACGGCGGGATATCTGTTATCCGTGTCAGTGGCCGGCATGCTTTTGAAATTACCCAAAAATCTCTTAAGAAGAAAAATCGTACATTTGAATCTCATAAGGCCTTTCTGGACGAGTTTTTAAATACCCAAACTCTAAAATCTATAGACGAAGTTTTGGTTTTACCGTTCGAAGCTGGCAAATCGTTTACTGGTGAGCGAGTGGTTGAAATTTCCTGTCATGGATCACCGGTTATTTGTACGGCTATTTTGAATGAGCTTTGCCGAAACGGTGCGGAGCTCGCGATTAACGGTGAATTCACCTATCGCGCGTTCATGAATGATCGCTTGGATCTGGTTCAAGCCGAAAGTATTCTTTCATTAATTCATTCTCATTCTGAACTTGGATCTGAGCTTGCCCTTCGTCAGCTAAAAGGCGAACTATCGAGTAAGGTAACTCAAATTAAAGAAGATATCGTTTGGTGTTTGGCCCACATTGAAGCGGGAATTGATTTCTCGGAACAGGGAATTACTGTTGTTGAAGATACGGTTTTGATTAGCAAACTTGAAAGTGTAAATGCGCATTTCAAAGATTTACTAGACACTTTCGAAACGGGTCGCGTGCTTAAGGACGGGATTGTTTTAGTACTCAGCGGCGAACCAAATGTCGGCAAATCTAGTCTGATGAATATTCTTTTAGGAAATGATCGCTCTATCGTATCGGATATTGCCGGTACTACTAGGGATGTAATTCGTGAAGACCTGTTGTATAAAAATTTAAAGTTCACTTTGGTAGACACCGCAGGTATTCGTACAAATTCCAATGATCCGATCGAAAAAATTGGGGTCGAGCGTTCCATAAAAGAACGAAAAGATAGTTTCATTAATTTGGTTATTTTGGATGCTTCAAAACCTTTGAAGGATCAGGAAGACTTAATTTTTAAAGATCTAAATTTAGAGCGTACTTTGTTTATCCTAAATAAGGTCGATCTTCTAAAACCAACGGAATTGCCTGCTAAACAGGCAGAATTAAAGGCTATTTTAGGGTCAATTATCGAAGAAAAACCCTACATTTTTGACGATAATTCACTACTTTTTACGACCTGTAAAAGCACAGAAACTAAGCAGCTGGTGCTCGGCAGAGTCTATGACTATTGGATCGCTAAGTTTGCTCACATAGAATCTGTGTCTGTTTCAAGCGTTCGCCAACGTGAGGAACTTCGTCAGGCGTATGAACTTTTAATAAAGGTGATCAACGGATTAAATAGTCAGCTGGGTTCAGAGTTTATTGCTTTCGATTTGAAGGGTAGTCTAATGGCCCTTCAGCGTACCGTGGGCGAGGTCTACGATGATCAGATTTTGGATAAGGTATTCAAGGAATTTTGCCTAGGGAAATAGCTTTGATTAGTCAGCTCCAATACTGAAGCCGTAATCAAATACGATTTTGACTACTCATTTTGAATAATTTATCCATTTAAGTGGTCAAAATAGCCTGATTGATCAGCCGTAAGCACTGATTTATGTAAAAATTGGCTGCTTGGAAGTACCTATAGATTTTCAATGAATTTAGGAATAAAAAGCTAACCTGTGAATATACCTAATACTTTTGATTATGATGTAATTGTTGTTGGTGGCGGTCATGCTGGTATTGAAGCGTGCTTATCCACAGCTCGGTTAGGTCATAAAACTTTGCTCGTTACTTCAAATAAAGATCGTATTGGTTACATGAGTTGTAATCCAAGCATTGGTGGACTCGCAAAGGGTCACATGGTTCGTGAACTTGATGTTCTTGGCGGACAAATGGCGCAAATTGCCGATGAAACATGTATCCAATTTAAAAGATTGAACTCATCTCGTGGTCCCGCGGTTCGTGGTACTCGCGTTCAGTCGGATAAAATTAAATATTCCCGACGAATGAAGCAAATCATTACCGAACAAACCAATCTTTCTGTTTTAGAATCAGAAGTGAAGGCGCTCGTTCTTGAGGGAAGCGCGTGTCACGGTGTTATTCTTCCCGATTCTTCAAAAGTTCTAAGTAAAGTTGTGATTTTAACTACGGGAACATTCATGAATGGCGTTATGCACTTTGGTTTGAAACAAGTCGAAGGCGGACGCATCGGTGATAAGGCTTCGGTCGGATTATCGGATCAATTAAAATCTTTCGGTTTGAATGTTCAGCGCTTGAAAACGGGAACTCCAGCACGCCTACAAAAGGACTCTATTGATTGGTCGAAAACGGAAGAGCAATTTGGTGATACAAACTACTATCCGTTTAGCTTCAGCACGCGAGAGTTTCCTCAATTGCCTCAAATTGCATGTTATTTATCTCGTACAACAGAAGAAACTCATGAAATTATTCGGAATAATCTAGATAAATCGCCTATGTTTTGTGGTGTAATTGAAGGCGTTGGTCCTCGTTATTGCCCAAGTATCGAAGATAAAATTCATCGCTTTGCTGATCGTGATTCTCATCAGACTTTCCTAGAACCAGAGAGCTTAGAGAGTGATTTGATTTATCTTCAAGGGATTTCAACGTCGCTTCCGGAAGAGGTTCAGGATCAATTCTTGAGAACTATTCCTGGTTTAGAAAACGTAAAGGTTGTTCGTTACGGTTACGCTGTGGAATACGATTATTTTGAACCAACTCAAATTGAAAAATCACTCTCAAGTCGTGCCGTTCAGAATTTATTTATGGCAGGACAGATTAATGGAACTTCTGGATACGAAGAAGCGGCCGCGCAGGGTTTTTTAGCGGGCGTGAATGCGGATAAATATCTACGAAATTTAGAACCTTTGATTTTAGGACGTGAGCTTGCATACATGGGCGTACTTGTTGACGACTTGGTTACAAAAGGAACACGCGAGCCGTACCGTATGTTCACTTCGCGCGCTGAACACCGACTTGTTTTAAGAGAAGACAATACTATCGATAGGTTAGCTAATGCCTCTCTAGGCATTGGTTTATTGTCCGAGGCCAGAGTCGAGGAGCTTTTGAATGTGAAATCGCGTAGAGCTAAACTTTTGGCTAGACTAAAAGAGACGCGAATTACTCCAACACCGGCTATTCAAGCGCGCATGACTGAGTTGAAGTCGGCGGCTTTATTGAAGTCGACTACTTTAGAGGAACTTTTACGTCGACCAGAGATTTCAACTCAAGATGCGATCAGTTTTTTAGGTGATGTAAACGAGGATCCAAATGTTTTGGACGCGGTTGAAATTGAAGTTAAATATTCTGGTTATATTCAAAGGCAAAATGAGCTTATTCAGCAGGCAAAAAACCTTGAAGACTTCAAAGTTCCTACAGATTTGGTTTATTATGATGTAAAGGGTCTGTCTGCAGAAGAGTGCGAAAAATTAACTCGTGTAAAACCCTTAACCTTGGGCCAAGCCCAACGCATTAGTGGTGTTAATCCTTCAGCGATTCAGGCTATGATTGTTCATATCAAAGGTCGCAAACTTCTGAAGGAGAATGTTCTTGGCCGCCAATACCAACAATGACGAAGCAATTAAAATTCCGTGGCGAATTAAAGAGTGGTTTCCTGATTTATCGGAAAAGACCCTCACGACTTTGCGCTCATATTTTGATTTAATAGTTAAACATAATAAAACCCTGAGTCTTATAAGCCCAAAGACGGTGCCCGTTGCTGACGCGCTGCATTTTGCCGATTGCATTCTGGGAAGCCAAATTGTGCTGGAGGACTCGCCTGGAATTAAACATATTTACGACTTTGGTAGTGGAAATGGCTTTCCCGGAGTCGTCTTCGGTATTTTGCACCCCGAAATACAGGTTACTTTGGTCGAGAGCGACCTCCGAAAGGTCGAGTTCCTGCGCCACGTGTGCGACACTTTGAGTATTGGAAATGTTAAAGTTCTGCATGCCGGTTTCGAAACCTTGCCTCAAGATTCTGTGAAATTTGCTATTGTTCGAGGATTCGGAAATATCTCTAAGACTATTTTGCTCGCCCGTAAAATTATGCCCAAAGGCGGCGTCCTGTATCACATGAAGGGTGAGCAGTGGGGGTTAGAAATTACAGAAATCCCAACCCAGCTTTGTTCCATTTTTTTCCCAGCCCTTGTTAGGGAGTATGTTCTTCCTGCCACTCAAATTAGGTTCGGAGTCGTAAAAACGACCAAAAACTAATGTTCCACGTGGAACATTAGTGCCCCCCGCCGCTAGCCGCGGGCTTGGGCGTCTCTTTTTTAAGATCTGCGGGATTTTCGCCCATAAGAGTCGGATTGTAGTCAAACCCAGTCTCTTTAAAGCGCGCTTTTAAGTCCCATGCATTTTTCGCAACTCTAAGCTTCTTTTCAGCCAAGTACAATTCCCACTCATGAGGATCAGGCTTGTAGGCATCTTTTAGTTTGCTTGCAAGGGTGCGAACATGCTTTAAACGCTCGAACGATCGAATTTTCCAATAACTCACCTGTTGAGCCATCTTAATCCTTGTTTTGTCGAACTCAGTCGCCTGCCGCTCGGCCTTTTCTTTTACTCCCGTATTAATCTTTGCTTCGGCTCCAGTTTTTCGAACCTCGATAGCCTTAGTTTCCATTTCCTTCATAATGCGTTCGGCCTCAGCTAGCTGGCCGAGCATATCTTGATAAATGCTGTCTTTTAACTCTGGTTTTGGATCTTTTTGTTCGCATGACGAGAGAACAAACGCGAAGAATATCGCAATAAGGGCGAAAAACATGTTCCACGTGGAACAATCAGGGAAGATTTGGTTTGAAATCTGGCGTTTCATGATGTTCTACGTGGAACATCGGAAAAAAAATAAGAAAGCATGAGTGTAAAAGCATAAATTTTGTTGAAATTTATTTAGATAGGACTAAATTTTCTCATCAGGGGGTTTCCATGGCAAAAGTTATCTGCATAGCGAACCAAAAAGGCGGTGTTGGTAAAACTACCACATCAGTGAATTTATCGGCGGCATTAGCGTCGATAGGAAAAAGAGTTCTAATTTTGGACATGGATCCACAGGGAAACGCCTCGAGTGGCCTTGGGATAAAAAAACATGAGAGCCAAGAGAACAATATTTACCATGTTTTAATCGGAGAGAAATCCCTGGCGGAGACCGTTCTCAAAACAAACAATCCAAACCTATTTATTGTAACAGCAAATCCCGATTTGGTGGGTGCAGAAATCGAGCTAGTGGATATCCCTCAGCGCGAGTACAAGCTAAAACAGGCTATTGCAACCTTATCGGAACATTTTGATTATGTAATCATCGATTGCCCACCGTCTTTAGGCCTAATCACGCTAAATGCGCTGACTGCAGCTAACAGCTTTTTGGTTCCCCTACAGTGTGAATACTACGCGCTAGAGGGACTAAGCCAACTGCTAAACACTGCGGGTTTAATCAAAAAATCTCTAAATCATGATCTTCATATTGAAGGCATCGTTTTAACGATGTTCGACACTCGTAATAACTTATCTCACCAGGTAGTGACTGAAATTAAGAATCATTTTGGGGAAAAGGTATTTCAAGCTATCATTCCAAGAAATGTCCGCCTGTCTGAAGCGCCGAGTCATGGCCAGTCCATCTTTGAATATGATGGCAAATCAATTGGTGCAGTAAAATACTTAGAATTGGCAAAAGAAGTAGAACAAAGAACAATAAATTCTCAACACGCTCAGCGCGCCAATGAAGCATCTGCGGGAGGCATCTAATGTCTGAAGTTTCCGTAGAAAAACAAAAGCGCGGCCTAGGTCGTGGTTTGGGGTCATTGCTGGGTTCAAACAATAATCAAGCGAATGCGCCAACGACAACACCAGCTAGCCTTAAGGCTAATATTCCGGCGACAAATATGTCGGCAAAAGCAGTCGATGCGCCGAAAGCCGTGCCCATAGCGAAAGAGCCGGCGATTCTATCTGAGGGTAAAATCTGGCAGATGAGCATTGAAAAGCTAAAACCAGGTGCGTTTCAACCAAGACGCCAGTTTGAAAAAGAAAAACTACAGGAATTATCTCAAAGTATTAAATCAAATGGCATCCTTCAGCCCATCGTGGTTAGAAAAGTTGGCGATGGTTTTGAAATCGTGGCGGGTGAGCGTCGCTGGAGAGCTTCGCAAATGGCGGGTCTTCATGAGGTGCCCGTTATTATCAAAAATTTCTCGGATCGCGAAACCTTAGAGCTATCGATTATCGAGAACGTTCAGCGGGAGGATTTAAATCCGATCGAAGAGGCTGACGGCTACCTAAGATTACAACAAGAATTCCAGCTTTCTCATCAGCAAATTGCGGAAAAGGTGGGTAAAGATCGCGCGACAGTGTCAAACGCGCTAAGGCTGCTCCAGCTACCCCAAGAGATTAAAGAAATGCTAGTAAATTCGATGATTTCTACCGGTCACGCGAAAGTTTTGTTAAGTGTCGATGATTCAAAAAAACAACTAGAGCTGGCTAAAATGGTGCGCGATGAGCAGTTAAGTGTGCGCAAACTAGAGACTCTATCCAAAAAGAAAACGCCCAATGATGATGTTCAAGCGGGCTCAGCAGCTAATGTTGACTTAAATGTAACAAATCGCTTGATGGCTGGCTTGGCCGACGAGCTACAAAAGTTGCTTGGTACAAAAGTTAATATCGACTACCATAACTCTAAAGGAAAGATCAGTATTGCCTTCTATTCAGATGAAGAGTTGAGTCAGCTGATCGATAAGATTAAAGAAGGATGTCAGCAATAGAACCGACTCGCGAAAACCAAGTTACCGCAATCCTTGACGCAGGCGCATCGTTTGAGGGCCGCCTATCTTTTGAAGGTACTGTCCAAATCGGCGGTGTCTTTAAGGGCGAAATTTTTACTCAAGACACCATAATCATTAACGAAGGTGCTAAAGTACAAGCTCAAATCGAGGCGGATACTATTATTATTAATGGTAACGTAGAGGGAAATTTGTTTGCGCGCAGTAAAGTGGTCATGCACCCGCCAACCGTATTCCGTGGGACGGTAACGACGCCGAGCCTCAGAATAGACGAAGGCGTGGTGTTTGAGGGCGCATCTTATATGCCCAAAAACTAACTGAAAACATATCTATATATATAGTTAATATCAAAAAAACTTTTGGACAGCGCTGCCTAAAGGTGTTATTCCCAAAACACTTAATCACCCACCGCAGGAAGGCTTATGCTGCAACAGCTTGGAATAAACGCCACAGTTATTGTTCAGTTTGTAATTTTCATCGTTACTTTTTTTGCTTTAATTAAGCTCGTTTATGAGCCATTTGCCGCTATTCATGAAAAGCGTCTACAAAACACAAAAGGTAGCCTAGAAATCGCTGACGATATCCATAAGAAATCTCAAGAGCTTCAGGCTCAGTACTCAGAGAAGGCGAAAGAAGTTCATGGAAAAATTTCTGAGATTTTCAAAAACGTAAAAACAGAAGCAAGCGTTGAACAAGAAAAAATCTTGGCTCAGGCTAAAGCGGAAGCAAATACCGTTGTAGAAACAAATCGTAAAAATCTTCAGAGCCGCGCAACTCAGCTAGAAACAGAATTGAAAGACATGAAATCTGGGTTAGTGATGGCGATCAACAATAAACTTTTGGGTAAATCATGAGATTAGCATCGGCTTTATTGGTTACTTTAACTTCGTATGTGGTGCTGGCGGCAGATGCTCATGGCGCACATTCAAATGAAATTCCTAGTATGGTGAAGTGGCAGTTTATTAACTTGGCTATTCTGGGGGTTATTCTTTACAAATACGGCAGACAGCCAGTGATTGAGTTTTTTCAAGCTCGCCAAACGGACTATCTAAAACAAGCTGAAAAATCTAAAGCTCTTTTCCAAGAGGCGGAAAAAGAATATCAAGATATTGAGCAGCGTTTAAAAACATTAAATGCTACAGCATCAAGCAGTGTTGAAAAAGCAAAAACCGAAGCAGAAGCGCTTCGCAAGCAAATGATTGCTGACGCTCAAGCAACGGCAGCTCGAATCAAAGACGATGCTCAGGCAACAGCTAAACTAGAAAGCCAGAAAACAACTTTAAAAGCTAAACAAGATATTGTTCTTCAAGCTTTAACGACAGCTCGCCAAGTCCTAACAACTGATATTGGTAGTCAAGATCACCAAAAGCTACAAACTGAATTCAATAAAAATATCGAAGCGGTGAATCCATGAGTTTAAACGACGTTTCTAAACGATATGCCAAAGCATTATTTGCGGCCTCTAAAGAAGCAAATACGCATTCTCAAACATTGGCTAGCTTAACTGCGCTGGCGGAAGCTACTAATACGCCAGAAGTAGCAAATTTTTTCCAAGATCCGCAAGTTGAAGGATCGAAAAAAATAGCGGCTGTGTCTAAAACAATGGAGCAGATAAAAACTCCAGAGAACGTTAAAAATTTTGTAAATCTATTAATGAATCGCAAGCGCACGGCGGCTCTTCCAGAGATCGCAAAAGCATACGAGCAGCTAATGGACGATGAATCCGGCGTGACTAAAGGTAGCGTCTACTCGGCGAAACCTTTATCCGCAGACGTAGTTTCATCACTAGAGACCAAAATCTCTAACATTTTGAAAAAGAAAATCGTTCTTAAGTTCAAAGAAGATCCAACAGTTATCGGCGGCGTAGTTGCTAAAGTCGGTGGTTGGACATTCGATGACAGCTTAGATCTACATTTAAAAAAATTAAAAGAAGAATTACTTAATCACTAATAATTAGGAGCTAGTACTAATGGACATGGGTCAAATCAGAGCTGACGAAATCAGCCGAATTTTAAAAGAGCAAATCAGCCAATACTCTAAGAAAATTGATGTCAGCGAAACGGGAAGCGTTCTGTCTGTTGGTGACGGGGTTGCGCGCGTTTACGGTCTAGAAAATGTTCAAGCGGGTGAGCTTGTTGAATTTGCTGGTGGCGTATCTGGTATGGTACTTAACCTTGAAGACGGTTTCGTCGGCGTCGTTATCTTCGGTGAAGACCGCGCGATCAAAGAAGGCGACGTAGTTAAGCGTACTAAAAAAATCGTTGAAGTTCCAGTTGGTGAAGCACTACTTGGCCGCGTAGTAAACGCGCTTGGTATGCCAATCGATGGTAAAGGCCCAATTAACACACCTCACACTCGCGTGGTTGAATTGAAAGCTCCTGGTATCGTTTATCGTAAATCGGTAAGCGAGCCGTTACAAACGGGTATCAAATCAATCGATTCAATGATTCCAATCGGTCGTGGTCAACGTGAGTTGATCATTGGTGACCGTCAAACGGGTAAAACTGCGATTGCGATCGATACGATCATCAATCAAAAAGGTCAAAACGTACAATGTTTCTACGTAGCGATCGGACAAAAACAATCTACTATCGCTCTAGTTGTTGAAAAACTTCGTGCGGCGGGCGCTCTAGAATACACGACTGTTATCGCAGCGGGTGCCTCGGATGCGGCTCCATTACAATACTTATCTCCATACGCTGGTACCGCGATGGCGGAATACTTCCGCGATACTGGTCGCCACGCGCTAATCATTTACGATGATTTAACTAAACAAGCGCAAGCTTATCGTCAGTTGTCATTGTTATTACGTCGTCCTCCAGGTCGTGAAGCGTACCCAGGTGACGTATTCTACATCCACTCTCGTTTATTAGAACGTGCAGCTAAACTTTCAGATGAAAAAGGTGGCGGTTCATTAACAGCTCTACCAATCATTGAAACTCAAGCGGGCGATATCTCTGCCTACATCCCAACAAACGTTATCTCGATCACTGATGGTCAGATCTTCCTTGAAACAGATTTATTCTATAAAGGTATCCGCCCAGCGGTATCAGTAGGTAAATCGGTATCACGTGTGGGTGGTGCGGCTCAGATTAAAGCGATGAAAAAAGTTGCCGGTACTATCAAGTTAGAACTTGCTCAGTTCCGTGCTCTTGAAGCGTTCGCGGCGTTCGCATCGGACCTAGATAAAGCATCTCAAAAACAATTAGCTCGTGGTCGTCGTCTTGTTGAATTATTGAAACAAGGTCAATACGCTCCATTTAAAGTTGAAGAGCAAGTTGTATCTATCTACGCAGCTACTAACGGTTTTCTTGATGAATTAGCGGAATCAGATGTGGCGTCATACGAAAAAGGATTACTTGAGTTCGTAAAACAAAAATACCCTCAAATCCTTAAAGGTATCGTAGAGAAAAAAGAATTAACTAAAGACGGTGAGCAAACATTGAAAGACGCTTTAGTTGAATTTAAAGCGATTTTCCAACCAGCGAGCAAAAAGTAATAAACTATGGCCAGCTTAAAGGACATTAGGGCGCAGATTGCGTCCACAAAAAACACTCAGCAGATCACAAAAGCGTTAAAGCTTGTGTCTGCGTCGAAGCTACGAAAGGCGCAAAATAACATCGTTAATATGCGCCCGTACGCTTTGTCGCTAAGACGCGTGATTTCTGACGTCGCCGTTACTCAAAAGGTAGCGCATCCTTTGATGGGACAAAGAACAGAAGCGGCTAAGAACGTACTTATGGTTGTTCTAACTTCTGATCGTGGTCTGTGCGGCGCTTTTAATACAAACATTAATAAGTTCACAGAGAAATATATCAAAGAAAACAAAGCTAGCTTGCAAAAACTAGACTTCATTTTCATTGGTAGAAAAGGCTTAGAGTTTTTTCAAAAGAGAAACATTGCTCCAGTGGACAGCATCACGGGTCTTGATAAGGACATTTCTTATAAATTAGCGTCTCAAGTGGCTGAGCGTTTATTGAAATATTTCTTAACAGGCGAATACGATGAAGTTCGTTTAGTTTACAACGAATTTAAATCTGCAATTTCTCATACAGTTGTGTGCGAAACATTATTACCAATCAATTTAGGTCTTTCATCATTTTCTGATGAAATTAACACTGCAAAATTCTCGAAAGATTTAGTGTTTGAACCAAACGCGGAAAAAATCGTTGAAGAATTATTGGTAAAACATTTCGACTTGCAAGTGTACCGTTCAATGTCAGAAAGCGTTGCTGCTGAACACGGCGCACGTATGACAGCGATGGAAAACGCGTCTAACAACGCAAAAGAATTAATTAATAAATTAACATTAACTTACAACAAATTAAGACAAGAAAAAATCACGACGGAACTTATCGAGATCGTCAGTGGTGCTGAAGCTTTGAAATAATTTAGGAGCATGAATGGCAAACGGAAAAATTAAACAAATTTTAGGACCAGTAGTTGACGTAGAGTTCGAAGGTGGCGATCTTCCGCCAATCAATACAGCTCTTCGCGTTTCAAATAAATTCATTTCTGCTCAAGAAGGCAACCTAGTATTAGAAGTTGCGCAGCACTTGGGTGACAATGTTGTTCGTACAATCTCTATGGACTCAACGGAAGGTTTGGTTCGTGGAGAAAAAGTATCTAACACAGGTAACATGATCACAGCTCCCGTTGGTAAAGAGGCCCTTGGCCGCATTATCAACGTAATCGGTGAGCCAGTGGATGAAGCCGGCCCAGTAAAGTCAAAAGAAGTATGGCCAATCCATCGTTCAGCTCCAAAGTTCGAAGACCAAGCTACTAAAGCTGAGATGTTAATGACTGGTATCAAGGTCGTTGACCTACTAGCTCCTTATGCAAAGGGTGGTAAGATCGGTTTATTCGGTGGTGCGGGCGTTGGTAAAACAGTTTTGATCCAAGAACTTATCCGTAACATCGCTACTGAGCACGGTGGATACTCTGTATTCGCAGGCGTGGGAGAGCGTACTCGTGAAGGAAACGATCTTTGGGTGGAAATGAAAGAATCAGGCGTTATCGAAAAAACAGCGCTTGTGTTCGGTCAGATGAATGAACCTCCTGGAGCTCGTGCGCGCGTAGCTTTGACTGGTTTAACGATTGCTGAATATTTCCGTGACGTTGAAAAACAAGACGTTCTTTTCTTCGTAGATAATATCTTCCGCTTTACTCAAGCGGGTGCAGAGGTTTCTGCCCTTCTTGGTCGTATCCCTTCAGCCGTTGGTTACCAACCAACTCTTTCTACTGAAATGGGTAACTTACAAGAGCGTATTACATCGACTAAACAAGGCTCGATCACTTCGGTTCAAGCGGTATACGTACCTGCCGATGACTACACGGATCCAGCTCCAGCAACTACATTTACTCACTTAGATGCAACAACGAACTTAGATCGTGATATTGCAGCTATGGCGATCTTCCCGGCGGTTCATCCATTGACATCGACTTCGCGTCTTCTTGATCCACAGGTTGTGGGTGAAGACCACTACAAGTGTGCTCGTGACGTTCAGGCGTTATTACAGCGTTACCGCGAATTACAAGATATCATCGCGATCCTTGGTATGGACGAGTTATCTGAAGAAGATAAGTTAGTGGTAGGACGTGCACGTAAAGTACAACGTTTCTTATCTCAACCATTCTTCGTTGCTCAGCAGTTCACTGGTATGGATGGTAAATACATCGACATCAAAGACACTGTAAAAGGTTTCCGTGAAATCGTTGATGGTAAACACGATGCTCTTCCTGAACAAGCGTTCTACATGGTTGGAACAATTGAAGATGCTATCGCAAAAGCTAAGACATTAGCGTAGTAGGATTATTAAAATGAAGATGACCCTATTAACTCCAGAAAAAAGAGTTCTAACAGGCGCAGAAGTTGATTCTGTTGTCCTGCCTGCTCATCGTGGGGAACTTAATGTTTTGGAAGGTCATACGCCTTTGGTTACAACATTAGATACTGGAATCATGCGCTGGAAATTGAAAGGCTCTGATCGCTTTCAATACGCGGTGATTTCTTGGGGTTACTGCGAAGTGTATCCTAACGGTATCGACATTTTGGCTGAAACGGCTGATCTACCAGAAGATATCAATTTAGCAGATGCTCAAGCTTACATCGAGAAAGCTAAATCTCGTTTAGCTACCGAGTCTTTAAATGATGCTGACTTTGAGGATTTAGCTCGCTCTATCAAACGTAGCGAAGCCGGTCTTGAAGTTTCTAAATATAAAAACTAGTTTCTATTGTTCGCGGCTGATTGAAATCGGCCGCGTAAAATCATATTTGTGAATTCTGAAATTTTATCTGCTAATAACTCGTCCGTCTTGATATTGATCCCATATAAGTCCAGAACTGAAAAATAGCGCCCACGATTTTGTACCATTGTCGGCAAGGCGTGATTGATGATCACGAGTTTTTTATTGTTTAAATCTGAAATTTGGTTGAGCACTCGAGCTTGTTGGTTGTTTTCTACCGTAATGATGAACAAATCACAGTTCGACGTTTTAAAAAACTGCGCTAATGATCTAGCGGCCGACGTTTTCGGATAGTGATACCCTTTAAATACGTTTGCGTCTTTTTTACCGATCAGTTCAAAAAGATTCTTCTGATCCGACACTAAACACAACTGTTTTTTTTCTTCTAATTGCGGACGGAAGAAAACTGATTTCATTTTTGCACTTAAAAGTGATTTCAAAAGGTGCGAAACTGAAAGAGACTCAACAGTCGTTTTGTTTGCACTCACTTGAAGCCCAGACTCGAATACAGAATCGCTTGCAATTGACCGAGTTGGGGCGGCCGCCTTGCTATATGCGAATTTCTTTAGTATCAATATACGTCTAACCTTTTCATTTACGTCATCAAGGCTAAGTTCTTTTTTCAAAATTGCGTTTTTAATTCGATCAAATGTTTTAGATTGCTCTGTAAATGACCAGGAAAGCATTACCAAATCAGAACCCGCCATTAATGATTTAAGCGCCGCTTCGGACGGAGAAACTGAATTAGAAGATGCTTTCATGTGTAAGTCATCCGTGACAATCACGCCCTGAAATCCAAGTTTGCGACGTAAAATATCATTCATTAAATACTTTGAAAACGATGCGGGCTGGCCGCTGGAATCAATACCTTTGTAAATCATATGGGACATCATCACGGCACTATGAGGACCAATTTTTGCAAAATCACGGAAGGGAACAAAATCGTTTCTTTCCATTTCAATCCATGATGCCGAATTTGAAACTACCGTATTGTGGGGATCAAGGGACGTTGAACCCAGGCCAGGAAAGTGTTTCGCCGTCGGCACGACTCGTTGGCTAACAAGTCCTTGCGAATAAGCGGTCCCGTTTTGGGCGACTCGCGTGGGATCACTGCCAAAGGACCTAAGCGCAATAAAACTATTTGAGTCAATATCGGCAAGATCTAGAACAGGCGCCAAGTTTAAATTGAAGCCTAGTGAAGACAACATTTGGCCCGTGTAGTAGCCATAATTATAACTAAATTTTGAATCAGCTAAATCACCAAAGTGAAACAAAAATGGAAGCTTTGGGTTGGTTGTAATACGAGTTACATTTCCGCCTTCTTGGTCGATCGCCATCAAAGGCGGAATACGAAAACGTTTAATAGAGTGATCAACTAAACTTGCGTTCAAGTTTTTGAGTTGATCAATGGACGTAATGTTTCGTTTAAAAACTAAAAACGAGCCCGCGCGATTTTGATTGATATGAGCGGTTAGTTTTGAATCCAATTTGCCTTGAGGAAAGCCAATAAGTAACAACTGACCAACTTTATCATCAATCGACATGCGCGAAAGAATTTCATCAACCGAGCTTTTATGGAAAAAGTCTGGATCAACCTGGGGAACAACGGGGAATCTGACTGAGTTACTTTTCGTAGGGGTTATGCTTTTTTGTCCAACTTGCGTCAGCTGTGCTAGCACTAAGTTTGGAAAAAAAAGACTTCCCAAAATTAGAAATGTCAAAGCGGTGGGTTTCAGGATAAGCTTAAAAAGCATACATTATGATCGGAAAAACCACTGTGAATAAGAGTACTGTTGTTAAAAACTGGAAAAATAAAGACAAAAGTCTTTGGTCTTTGGTATTAAGTGCACTCGTGCTGGCTATCGCGTTTCACTCTCCGAAATCTTTTCCCCAAAGCACTCCTAGCCCTAAGGCTAAACCGGCAGCCAACTCTGCTAGCGCTACTGAAGATATTGACGATAACAACGCTGAGTCGGCAGATAGTGACAACGAAACTCTAACTGAAACCGCAGAAGCGATCGAAGCCGACGATAATGTTGAGTCCACAGATGAAAATGCGGTCGAGCTTTCCGCAGAACTACCGCCGCAAGCTCCAGTCGCTGAAGAAACCGAACCGCCCGTTGCTGAGTCTATGCCAGAGGCCCCGCCGGCGGAGGCTATGCAGACAGAAATTCCCGTTGAAACCGTTCCCGTTGAACCGCCGTCAAAGGCGACAAACCAGGAACCTGAATTTGTTTTCGAGCCAGCTAATACCGAAAGTGCTCCAAACACAAAAGTCACCGAGGCCGACATGGTCGAAGTCATTCCTCGAGAAAAAAATGTCGAAATCGAGCCACGCAAACGCTATACGCACTATCGCGATCGTCGAACGACGCATGGATTTTTGTTCAGTTTCAATGCCGAAAATCTATATTTTCAAGACTACGCTTCGTTAGTGGATCAAAAATTATATGAAGAACTATTTGGGCAAGAAGATCTGACATTGTTGCAAGTGCAAGTCGATTACAAACTTAACTTTATGCTGGGCTCACTGATTGCCGGCGCTGGATTTGGTCATGGAACATTGATTGACGATCGCGTGGGGGAAGAGCGCGGGCTTACAATTTCCAAAAAATCATTACGAGCGCAATGGCTGCTGGATTCAATAACCAAAGAGCCGTATTTTGTTCCTTATGTAGGAGCAAGCCTTTGGCAGTTTGGGATCTCTGAAGAAAATAAAACATTAAATACCACCAACAGATACGACACTGGAAATGGTACAGCGTTAACGGTAGGCTTTTTGATTCAGCTAAACTGGCTTGAGCCGGATGTCGCAAAAGGAGCCTACTTGGCTCAAGGTCTAGAGAATACGTATCTTGATGTGTTCTGGACGCAATATCAAAACACGGATGATGAACTCGATCCTATCTTTGAAAATGACTTCAACTTTGGTGTTGGTTTGAGAATGGAATTTTAGTCTAGTATTATATGCTAACCAGCTAAAAAAATTCTAAAATTATTCTGTCGCAGATATCCTATAAGTAGGGGCATTTTAAGGCCCATCACTATTTAAGGACCGGTATGAGACTAATAAAATATGTTTTAGTTTTTGGTGTTATTCTATTTGGGTTTGCATTTGTCCAAGCCAATAAAACTAGAAACTTTCAATACAAAGCGCCTGCAAATTTTTTGGTAGAGAGTAACTATTTCCCATCATTCTACCCGACGACGTACAACCATACGGGCGCTGAAAAAATTACTGTTCTTATTCCGCCAGAAGTTAGGTCTTCCGTCGGCGTGCCAAAAACAAAAACGGGTGAGCTAGACAAAAAGTTCCTTCAAGGAAAGCTTAACTTCAATCAACAGTTCGGAATTAAAGATTGGATGATGAGCAACTACAGCTTCACGCAAACTCCTCATGGCGAGCGTTTAGAAATTAAGGGAAGTTATTCGAGTTTCGCCGGTATCAAAACTGAATTTATTGAGCATCACTATTTCAGCAAGTCAGTCATGCAGTCGATCCATTTGTTTTACCCGTCAGTTGCGACCGGAAAAGTCGTTGAACAGGCCAAGCTGAGCCTACAAACCTTTAATCCGAACATAAATTAGGACGAGCATGAAGAAATTTACATACCTAATAGCAACGATTTTCCTTTTACAAACAGCAACGAGTTCTTTTGCGTTTGCAGAATCGACCCCGGCGCCAAAAGCCGCAGAACCAGCATCGGTCGTGATGGATGGTGAAACACTGTCCCCCGCAGACTTTGGAATTTCAAATACGGTATCTCAAGCTCGGTTTGAAGAAATTCTGAAAATGCGTGATGAAAAACCCTACTCGAGCATGTTCGTTCCAGAATCAGCCTGCGCGGGAAAAGAAAAAGAACTTGAAGCCTTTATAAACGAGGTTCCAAAAACTGATGGTAACGGCAATGCCACATCTGAAAAATATAAAGGAAAATTTAACGAGAAAGAACTTGAGCTAGGTGACAGAAATTTTGATTTCGAAAAAATTATGGACGCTCGTTTTAACGCTCAAAACAGTCCACAGGCCAACGTCTGTTTAGATACGTTTATGAACATGGCCATGGGCGAATGGTTTGGCTATTTCATGAATCGCAGCAAGCAGTTTGAATGTGGGTTGGAATTTGACAGAAAAGATCCGAAAAAAGCAGACTTAGAAGTCAAGACAAACACAGCCGAAAAAAAGGATACCTGTGACATTCCATATGGGGATGAGCCTTTGTATAGTTACTACAGCAAACAAATGGATAAACTAAAAGATATTCATAAT
>DDTZ01000157.1:23845-30208 GCA_002344565.1 Bdellovibrionaceae bacterium UBA2351
CAGACCCTTCAAAAACCCAAGCGGACGTGTGTACTGTGCCTGGGGGGTGTCCGACACCATCGACAGAAGCGAAAAACGCCAAGGCAATTGAAAAATTTAGTTCAGAATGGTGTTGCGAGCGAATAAGTGAGCGATTTGAAGTTCTAGGTTTCACAACAATGAAAGATGTTAAGCCTAACGAGCGAGTGTGTAATGAGTTAACAAATAAAGATACAGACACGGGATACTGCGAGGGTGCGTTCTGCACGAAAACCATTGGTGACTGTTTAAAAAACTTCGCGAGTGTATTCTTGCGCGATTTTTTCAGTTCACTAGTCAGTAGTTTTGATGTCTTGGGTTGGGGATCGCAGTTAATGACAATGGTTAAAGAACTTATCAGTAATCCGTACGAGGCAGCCCAAAATATAGTAAAAAATATGTTCGGCTTTGACGGTGACTACATGGGTTGCTTGAACAAGAAATCTCAGTCGCAATATGTGTGTCAGATGATCGGTAAATTTGCTGGCAGTAGCGCCGGTTTTTCTGCGGGCTTAGGTGGCATCATCGGTTTAGCCCGGGGAACCTTTGCTGGAGTGGCTGGTAAAATGGCAAAAGACCCAACCGCAAAAATAATTAAACCCGCGCTAAAAGAAGCCGCGAAGTCGGGTGCTAAAGCCGCTGCTGCGGGGACTGTTTGGCCGTACTACGCGGCTCGAGGCGCTATTAAAGGAACCGCCGCCGTTGTTAAAGGAACCTGGAGACACACTCCATTTATCGCTGGTAAAGCGGCACGCGTAACCGTGTCGGCAATTCCTGAAGCTGTTGGTCGCGCCGCAAATATGACGGGCAGATGGGTGGGCAAGCGCGCTGGTGACGACGCCGCACAAGTGAGTCAAGCACTGCAAAATGCCGGAGCACGTAGGGTTCAGCGAGCTAAAGATATTCGCGCGGGCGATGGAACCAAGATGACATCAAACTCGGCTCCTAAAGCCAATGCGAAATTTGATCCGGTTATTAATCAAGCTGAAGCGGGTGTTAAAGCTCTTGATGATCAACTATCTGCTCTTAAAGCCGAACAAACAAAGTTAATGGAAGGCGCAACGATACGCAATGGAAACCCTAACTTCGGAACGAACACCTCCAAGTTTGCAGAGTTTAGTCGTAACAACACAAAAATTAACGAGCTAAATAAAGCCAAAGAGGCAGCTAGTAATGAGTTGTTAGAACTAAGAAAAGCAAAAGCGAAAGCTCTTGAGCAAGAACTTGAAGGTATTAAAGCAACGAGCAACAATACTCGAAACAATTTTAAGGGCACAGTTCTCGGCGTAGGAGCGGCGGGAAGTCAGTATCCTGCCACTAACAAGAAATCAGATAAAGATCCGGCTCAGCCAGCGCCATCTTCAAAAGATAACGTTCCCTTGGCGGCGCCAGTTCAAGGTGTCGGCACAGGTGATGGAGTTCCAAAACCAAAACCAACTGATAAAAAAGCAGAACCACCAGCTGCGGCTCCAGCTGCTTCAGCGCCAGCCGCGACCACTCCGCCACCCGATGCGGGGGATAGCGGTCCAGGGCCTCAGCCCGAAATGTAATTGTTAGTTGAAAATTCCCATTCGGCGAATTAAAGATTTATTATTGTCTTTAGCTTTCGCCGAGGGATCTTTGGGATCGTTGCCGTCACTGACTGCGAGTAAGTATTTTAGCTCTTCGTATACGGCGGACCAATTAATAACGTCCATACGAATATTTAAACGACTATCGGGCATAATCGAATATTTTTTTGGCTCACGCGCAGCGAGTTTGATTGCATCTTGAGGCGCCAGTTTTGTTTTGTCGCTGAATATTAAAGACACCTTGTTAACGCCGGCACTGACATCACGAACCCCAAGGTCTTTACATAGTTTTCTAACCAGCATTACACCAATTAAATTAACGACAGGCTCTGGCAGTGTACCGAACTGATCTTTTAGTTCATCTTCAATTTTTTCTACATCTTCTTCGAGTTTAATTTCCGCTAGAGCTTTGTAATAACTTAAGCGCATGCGAATATCAGGAATATATTTATCGGGAATCATTGCAGGAATTTTTAAATTAATTTCTGGATCTAAATCATCCTCTGGCTCTTCACCGCGCGCGGTAGCTAAGGCTTCATTTAATAGATCCATGTACAATTCATAACCAACCGTATTCACATGACCAGATTGCTCATCACCCAAAATGTTTCCCGAACCACGAAGTTCAAGATCATATTGAGCGATTTTAATGCCGCTACCAAGTTGCGTATTTTCCTGAATGATCTTTAACCGCTCTTGCGCATCTTTATCTAACTGACGTGCGCGAGGTAATAGTAGGTAACAATAGGCGCGCTGTTTAGAGCGCCCTACGCGACCACGCAATTGATACAACTGCGATAAACCGAACATGTGCGCCTGATCGATGAACATAGTATTTGCGCGCGCTACGTCCATGCCAGACTCTACAATTGCAGTGCTTACGAGCATATCGATTTCGTGATTGAAAAAAGCGAGCATTGTTTTTTCAAGTTCTTCTTCGGGCATTTGACCGTGAGCGACCTTCATGCGGACATTGGGGAGCAGTGCTCGCAGTTCATCTGCAACACCGTAAATCGTTTGAACACGATTGTGAACAAAGTAAATTTGTCCGCCACGGTGAACTTCAGATTCAATGGCTTTACGAATAGTTTCCTCTTCCCACTTACAAATAAATGTACGCGTTGGAAGACGATCGACAGGGGCTGTGTTAATTAGACTCAAATCACGAATTCCGACCAAGCTCATATTCAGAGTTCGCGGAATCGGCGTCGCCGACAAAGTTAATGTATCGACAGTGGCTTTAAGTTTCTTGATTTTCTCTTTGTGAAGCACGCCGAACTTCTGTTCTTCATCGACGACCAATAACCCTAAATCTTTAAACACGACATCTTTAGAAAAAAGGCGGTGAGTCCCGATTAAAATATCGACCTTACCGTCTTTAAGTTCAACTAATGTTTTCTTGGCATCGGCATTACTTACGAAGCGATTAAGTTCGCGAATTTGCACGTCCGGCCAATCTTTAAAACGTTTTTTAAAATTCTCAAAATGCTGAAAACTAAGAACTGTTGTTGGCGCCAACACGGCGACTTGTTTTTTACTTTCAATAGCAAAGAACACGGCACGCATCGCGACTTCTGTTTTACCGAAACCCACGTCGCCACAAACGAGTCGATCCATAGGCTTCGTAGATTTCATGTCTTTATAGATATCGTCGATTGAACGTTGTTGATCTTCTGTTTCTTCATAAGGGAAACCAAATTCAAACTTTTGAATTTCGTCCGCGCTCAATGCAAACGGGGGGCGCTGAATCTCGGCACGTTTTGCATAGAGCGCCAATAATTCGCTGGCGATATCTTTAAGATGGTTTTTGACTTTGATCTTGGTTTTTTCCCAAGATGTTCCGCCCAGTTTATCCAGCGGAATGGCGCCGGCAGCACCCGAATATTTTTGCAACTGACCCACGCGATAAACGGGAAGATAAAGTTTATCTTTTTCTTTATAGGAAAGCTGAATAAACTCGGAATCAACGCCATTTACCGGCATCACCTTTAAGCCTTCGTATTGACCTATCCCATGTTTAATATGGACGACCAAATCACCGGGTTTTAAATCACCGAAATTTAAACGTTTAGCTTGTTTTTGAAATTCGTCGGATGATGATAAAGTACTTGAGCGACTCTTTTTTCCAAAGAAATCTTCTTCGCGTAGAAAGATTATTTTTTCATCTTCAATTCGCAAACTTTCAAAACATGGCCTTTGTAAGAAATGAATAATTTTGGGATTTTGATTTTGTTCGGAAACAAATGTATCCCAGCGATAGTCTTCGGCTGGAATTCGTCGGAATTCGAAGTCCATAGTTTCGATGTAGTTTTTTAATCGCTCTGCCTGGGTTG
The DNA here is from genome assembly GCA_002344565.1 of Bdellovibrionaceae bacterium UBA2351. GTDB lineage: Bacteria > Bdellovibrionota > Bdellovibrionia > Bdellovibrionales > Bdellovibrionaceae > UBA2316. The sequence goes on from DDTZ01000157.1 coordinate 27,768, forward strand.
CATTTCTTAGACTTACAAAAATACGATAGTGATCGCGCTTCCACTGAGATAGCTTGTTTTGCAAAGCCAGTGCCCAGGGTTCAGTGCCGACAGCGGCAGCTAATGATAAATTGGAAAATTCTTGAACTCCAAAAGATCGGTAGTCCAATCGATTGTCGGCTGCTTCACCAGAAATGATAGCACTAGAGTTGAAATCAATATTTGAAAAATAAAATTCCTGAGTTTCAAAACCTAGGTTTAAATTCAATTCTTGAGTTTCGCCGCCCGCTAACCATTTATCAGAATAGACATCTTCGAGTGCGGGGCGAATCAATGTCTTAGTTGAGTTTCTATATTCACCTTTTAGTTCCGCGAGGGCATCATCGCTAATTCGATGCATTTCAAGTGGATCAATATACCAAACCCAAGGTTTCGATGAAAAATGCTCGACGGGTAGTGAGGGGTTTTCGTAGAAACTTGAAATTAAAAACTCGATGCCGGGGAAAAAATTCTTTTGAACTAACGATCGACTTAAATCATCAATCTCTTCGTGTCGTAGATCGCGGCCTGCCGTCGTTTTTTTAAATCGAGGTACGATATTTTCATACTCACTATCTACATACAGAGTTTCTTTGGCCGGTGTTAACAAGAATGATTTGATTTCGGCTTCACTTTTTAGAGAATCTGTTGAAAAAAATCGCAAAGTTTCAATCTGATCGCCGAAGAGTTCCACCCGGACCGGCTTTTTCTCGCCGGGGGAAAAGATATCCACAATTCCGCCACGAATGGCAAACTGACCGACGTCTTCCACCATGGGCGCAGACTCGTAACCAAGATCAGTCAAATAGGCCGATAAATTTTCTGGTAAACTATCGCCAATCTTAAACAATTTCGTAGTTTCGATGAGTACATCCACAGGCATTGTCTTTTGTTGAAGGCCCAAAAAAGAGGCAATAAATACTTCGCCCGGCTTTGCGTTTTGCGCACGACTTAAAAAAAGTAGCCTATCTCTTAGAGCGTGAGGCGAAGGGTATAACCCGGAATATGGGGACACATCGAATTCAGTCAGCAGATAAACTTTTTTGTTCGGATCAAAAAACTCGATGGCATTCGCTAGTTTAGCGCAATCCGAATCTTTGGGTAATACGAACAAATGAGGCTGGGTATTCAACCGTCGCGAATTTGAAAAGGCTATAAAATAGGCAACGGAAAGCAAAGACGATGAGCCAATGATCGAAAGCTTCGAGTCGTGATTCTTGTCGGCGAGCACGCGCTCGATTTGTGATTCTAAATGTGGATTCAAAGTTTCAAAACTCATCGCTACGCACCCAGTTAAAACGTTCAGATATATTTCTTGGAAATATATGTAATGACAAGTATAAATTTAGTTTGCACGTGTCTTTTTTTAGACCTTAGTCAGCAAGGAGTGGGCGATGGCTGAAGCATCAGGTATGCCATTAGGTGGCGTCATATTTTTAACAGTTTTTTTGGCAATATTTGGAACTTTTTTGATTTTTTTAGCGCGCGCCATTGGTGGTCAGCGAAAAAACAATTCAGCCGTAAAGCGTGATATCTACGAATGCGGTATCCCAGGCCAAGAAAAACGCGAAACGAAAGTTTCTGTAAAATTCTATCTAACGGCGATTCTTTTTATTCTTTTCGATATCGAAATTATTTTCATGTACCCATGGGCAATTACCTTCCGTGACTTTATCGGCACTGGCCAAGGTACTTTTGTGTTTGTATCGATGATGATCTTTTTGGCGATCTTTATCTTCGGGTTATTCTGGGAAATTAAATCTAAAGCTTTAGAGTGGGACTAGTAGGGGACTTCAATGGGACAAGACGTTTTTGAAATCACAGTAAATTGTATTAAGTTAGTTTTGATTTTTTTAATGATGGTGCAAGCCGTACCTATATTGGTTTGGGTTGAGCGTCGCGGCTCTGCCTTCATCCAAAATCGTTTCGGTCCTAATCGCGTAGGTCCTTTGGGTCTATTGCAGTTGTTGGCGGACGCGGTGAAGTTCTTAACAAAAGAAGACTTCGCGCCAGATAAAGCGATTCGCCCTCTGTTCTATGCCGCTCCTATCTTTGCATTGATCCCGGCAACGTTAGCATTTGCTGCGATTCCAATGTCGGTGCCACTAGAAATCGGTGGTTATGTATTTAAAATTCAAGGTTACGATATGAACGTTGGTATCGTGTTTATCTTGGGTGTTTCGTCTTTAGCGGCGTACACAATCTTGATGGCTGGCTGGGGTTCAGCAAGTAAGTTTTCGTTATTAGGTGCTTTGCGCGCAAGTGCGCAGGTAATCAGTTACGAATTAGCCTTAGGTCTTTCAATCGTAGGTATCATTCTGCTTTTTGGGACATTTAACTTAACTGAAATGATCAATGCTCAGCAGGGCACATTGAGCTTTAAGGCGTTCGGGCACACCGTCACTTCAGCGTACATTCCAAAC
>DDTZ01000188.1 GCA_002344565.1 Bdellovibrionaceae bacterium UBA2351
ACATGAATATGAGTGTTGCGGGTGAAGACGTAGTGGATAAGTAATAGTTGGGGGAGATTGATGGGAAACCGTTTTAAAATAGCGCATCTGTTTATATTATCATTTATGATTGCTTTCGTTAGTTGGAGTGAAGAGTATTCAGGGCTTAGATACGATTCCGCGTATTTAATAAATATGTACTCTATTAGAAAAGGAAGCGGAGGACTGGCGCCATTAAAATTCTATGATAATAAGGAATTTAAGGGTGAACCTGTGATGGTGCTAGATGAAAAGGGTTTAAAAATAAAGGGTAAATTAGAATGCAAATGGGATATTCAGTTTCCGAACGATACAATGTTGGTAAAACATCAAGAAGGTTCAAATTCAGATAAAATTTGTCCGCGCCAAGGGCCAATTGTTTCAGAAGAAGATTCTCCCGTATTAATTGAAGTTAAAGATAATCTTTCAGATGGATATTATGAAACGGCCAAGTATGAAGATAAGGTTCTGTACATAAACAAAAAAGAAACCGAGTCGTATGACTACAGAGACTCCAAATATGCCATAAAAAATGCTGAGATAGCCAAGAACAAGTCTGCATACGAGGAGCTAAAGAAAACAGATAAAAGTTTAGTGGAGTTCTTAGATAAGTGGAATAAGTGCGTAGAAAAGAAAGATGAAAAATGTCTGACGAAAGATAGAATAAAATCATCGCTTATAGATGCTTGGGTGGATTATGCTTGTTATAAAGTACGCGGCTTTGCAACTGAATCATTTTGTCAGAAATGGTTAGACTATCAATGCCAATTCAGTGGTGAGCTTAGTAACAAAGGGCGATGTAGTATGATAAATTATTCTAAGGTTAAACCCTCTATTTCGGAAACAACTAGATTTGAAGTTAATGAAATTATTTGGAATGCACTGGCGTCCTGCTTTCTCGAGATTAATTTAAAAAATAATCAATTGAACGTTGAAAAAAGTCAAAGTTTGACGACTGTAAGCATCCGGACACAAGGCAATCGAACCTACGTTTGTAGGATATATAAGAAAAATACTGAGGGCAAAAAAGATCCTTGGAAGTTGGGTGGAGTTTCCGATTATACAGATGAAATGATAGAAGGAGGCGTTTATGAAATATTTTAAAAGTACTCCTTTTATTGTGAGGCGGAGGCAGTAGTTGGGGTGGGTATGAGAATTAAATTTAAAATAGCTTGGTTGTTTTTAATGTTGTTTTTTCTTACCCTAGTTAGCCAGGGTGAACAAGATAATTACTTAGATCGCAGTTCGTCGTACATCATAAATTCATATACTGCGAGAAGTGGAAAAGAAGGAAAGCTGTCTTTAAAGTTCTACGAAAACAAAGAACTAAAAGGCGAGCCAGTTATCGTTCTAAATAACGAGGGATTAAAAGTAAAGGGTAAATTAGTGTGCATGTGGAATGCAAGATACCCTGAAGATCCTATGCTAAAGGAAATTCAAGATAATCAAAGATCTAGTCAGCCGTGTCCGCGTCAAGGACCGATTGTTTCAGGCTTTGATTCTTCAACAATAATTGAAGTGAAAGATAATCTCTCAGATGAATATTATGAGACAACTAAGTATGAAGGTAAAAGTTTATATATCAGTAAAAAAGAAACCGATGCGTTTGGATATAGGGAGTCAGAAGACGCCGTTCAAAAAGCTGAAATAGCCAAGAACAAGTCTGCATACGAAGAGCTAAAGAAAACAGATAAAAGTTTGGTGGAGTTCTTAAATAAGTGGAATAAGTGCGTAGAAGCGAAAGATCAAAAATGTCTGCCAAAGAAGCAGGTAGCAGATTTGGAAGAGTTTGATGCGGGCGATTTATGGCGAGATTATGCATGTGTAAAAAACGAAGAAGTTGCCAGAGGTGAATTATGTACTAAGTGGATTCAATATAGATGTAGATTAAGATCAGAGATAGATCAGCACATATATTGCGACAGTATAAAGCTTTCTAAAACTAGACCAAAGATCCCCAAAGAATTTGATAAAAAAGCTAAAGATTTTGTTTGGAGTGCACTATTCCGATGTTTTGCTAAAGAAAATATAGAGAAAAACTATGTAATGGTAAAGGAAGGCGATAGCGATGTCGGATTGACCATACAAACTCGCGGCAATGAACCACAAGTTAGTTGTAAAATTTGGAAAAATTGGAAAAAAAATTCTGCGTGGGTATTGGAAGCCATAATTGATCAAAGTGATTTTAGACTCGACGGTGAATTTCAAGTCTATTAATTAACTAGATTTAGAAATTTCTATTCAACCTTTTGTCAAGTTAAGGGTAAATCTAAGATATACATGAATATGAGTATTGCGGGTGAAGATATAGTGGATAAGCAATAGTTGGGGTGGGTATGGGAATTAAATTTAAAATAGCTTGGTTGTTTTTAATGTTGTTTTTTCTTACCCTAGTTAGCCAGGGTGAGGAAAATCAGGGGCTTAATCCTGACTCTGCGTATTTAATAGATATGTACCCCTTCAAAAAAAGAAGCAACGGCAAGGGTTTAGTGCCTTTAAATTTATACGACAATAAAGAATTTAAAGGTGAGCCTATTATGGTTTTTGATGACAAAGGATTAAAAATAAAGGGTAAATTAGTGTGCATGTGGAATGCTAGATACCCGGAAGATCCAATGCTAAAGGAAATTCACAATAATCAAAGATCTAGTCAACCGTGTCCACGTCAAGGACCGATTGTTTCAGGCGAAGATTCTCCAGTGATAATTGAAGTTAAAGATATTCTCTCAGATGGGTATTATGAGACAACTAAATATGAAGGTGGAGTTCTCTATATAGACAAAAAAGAAACTGAAGTTTTTGAGTATAGAGAATCTAAATACGCCGTTCAAAACGCTGAGATAGCCAAGAACAAGTCTGCATATGAGGAGCTAAAGAAAACAGATAAAAGTTTGGTGGAGTTCTTAGATAAATGGAATAAGTGCGTAGAAAAGAAAGATCAAAAATGCCTGCCGAAAGATAAATCAAGGGATGTGGATTTCAATGAAATTGACGATCTTTGGCGCGATTATGCATGTATTAAAAATGAAGAGATGTATCGGGACCCACAATGTAGTGCTTGGTTAAAATTCAGATGTAATTCAAGGTATCATCTAAATCGAGACGTTAAATGTGACAATGTGGTGATTACAGAAGCAAGACCAAAGCTAACTAAAGAGTTTGATAAAAAAGCTAAAGATTTTGTTTGGAATGCGTTATCTCGATGCTTTGCTAAAGTAAACTTAGAAAAAAACTACGTGATGGTAGATAAGGATAGCGACTCTTTCTTATTGACGTTGCAAACGCGAGACGATGAACCACAAGTTAGTTGTAAAATTTGGAAAAATTGGAAAAAAAATTCTGCGTGGGTATTGGAAGCCATAATTGATCAAAGTGATTTTAGACTCGACGGGGAGTTTAAAGTCTATTGATTAGCCAGCTTTCGAAAATTTCAATTCAACTTTTTGTCCTATGGCCCTAAATACTCGAATTCGAACAAGTTAGAGTTTTTTTAACGATTTATCGAAAATATCTCAAGATAGAGAAAAGCTAGGACTATGAATTTCACAGATTGGCTTATTGGGAACTAAATAAAAAAGTAAGTCCTGCAAAGGAACTAGCCTGCCTTTGGCCACCCACATTTTTCAGAATTAAACCAGGGCAACACCTTGATTTGCAGCTTTTAACAATAATTTGAAGGAGTCGATATGAATAAGTTTATTTACAATTTTTATGAAAAAAATGGAGACCTAGAAGATCAAATCAGTGACTTTTTAAAAAGCCACCCGGAATCTTATATCGTTGATGGACCAATTCTTTCAGATGCATCACTAGGTCAGTATGAAGCTTCGTTTATAGATGGCCCTAATGTTCCAGGATATGCAGTTGAATTAACTAATCGTTACAGAAGCTAACTATAAAATTTAGCGTAGATATTTTTTGAAATCCCAAATCATTTTCCAGTAGATGGCTGTTTTTTCGACGTCGTCTAAAATCAGATTAATGAATACTCCGGATTCTTCCATGATCTTTTCGCTCAATAGATTTTTTTCGATAAGGGGAGTTAGGTCTTCCACTTTTAAAAGGAAGCCAAGTTCCTTCATGGAATCGTTTTGTAAATCATTGATATTTACTTTGCGAGCGCCTTTGGGGTTTGGTTCTATTTTACGAGCGTAGTTAATAACACCAGTCAGTGTTTTGATTTCTTCGTTAGAGTAGGAAACTTTGTCTTTATCGGGTTTAAATAACCACTCATTGTACCAGTCGACAAAGTCAAATAATAACCCTGGATTCAAATTTTGAATCTTTTGTTTACCTTCGCCAAGATCTTCCACTTTGAAAAGTCCCATTTGTTCAAGCGCTGTTGTTACCGCTTGCATCTTGTTTGTAGCTTCTTGGAAAATCTGAATGGTCGTATTTCTAAGGCGATTTTGGGGAATTATTAAAACATCGCCTTCTTTGGTTCCATATTTAAAACCAACAAAATTCAAAATAGAAAGAAGTTTGTTTAAAATATGAGGCGGGAAGCGATCTTCATCTGGATTCGAATTTTCAAGTAATTTAATACGCTTGTTTGCTTCGCGTAGATTTTCATTCATCGTACGCATGATGGCTTTAACCCAAACCGGAAGGACCTCTAATTGCTGATTAAGAGTTTCATACGGAAGCGCGATAACTTCAGAATCTTTTAGGGCTTTCACGTTGGCAGAACGCGGCTTTTTGTCGAAGATGGCCATTTCGCCCACCATCGCGCCAGCTTTGATTTCAGCTAGGACGATCTCGGCACTGCCTTTAGTTTTAGTAATCGCTAATTGACCTGATTTAACGATATACATGTAATCAGGGGAATCACCGTCACGAAATAAATAAGTGTCTTTTGGGATGCGCTTTGAATCTGCCACACATATATTATGACGTACCCGATTGGTTTGCGCAAAGCCAAACCCCTGCGGGCGGTCCAGAAATAGTAACAGCTAAGCGTTGGCTTAGCTGTTATTGTTGCGTGTGCGTTTCAATTCGAGACGATCTATAGAACTTCGTCTAAAGCTTTCGAGGCCTGTCTATCTAGATTTAGGTCTTGCTCTTTTGAGTCCTTAACATATTCAGATAGATACAAAGACTTCTTAGTTAATACTTTAAAGCTTTTTACTCGATAATCCATCAGGCGATTTTTGAAGTGTGATTGGATGTCTTTCAAATAAACAAATTTTGAGAAGTTTTTGTTTTTCAGTTTCTTTGATTCTAAAACAATTCCGTTACCCACATACACGTAGCTGGCTACCGGCATCTGAATCTGATCGATATCGTCGGTTCC
>DDTZ01000052.1 GCA_002344565.1 Bdellovibrionaceae bacterium UBA2351
CCAAGACTTGGCAAATACACGCGCAGGTCTATTAGATCCAAAGAAAAACAAAGATATTCTTAAAGAGGAAGAACAGTTGATCTTAAAGAAACTACAAAGTTTCAAATATCAACAACAAGGGGTTAAAGCCGCGCGTGATGTGGTAAAAAATATTCGCGATGTTTCCTTTGCTCGTATTGATAAAGATAAATCTAAACATCGCGCACGTGCAGGTGTTGTATTAAAAGACCGCCTTATGGCACTGACTGGCGATTTAAAAGATCTACTCGATCAAAACGAATTGCTTCAATACGAAGTGTATTCAGGTGCGGGTGAACACTTACGCTTCCAAACGGTTAGCCAAGATGTAAAAGGCGACGATCCAAAGGCACGTGAGTTAGCTCAAGCGGCTCTAGCAAAAGAAAAAGATAAGAAAGTAAAATGGAACTTTCAGGGTGAAATTTGGGAAGACGAAATTGGCCATTTCCGCTCGTCTTTAAAAAATGTGTGTGCACAGGAATAAGGAGACAACATGAAACGGATATCACTTTTATTATTATTAGCGGCCAGCATATCCTTCGCTAAACCAAATAGCGCGGAAACTTTGGCAAAGATTAAATCTAACATCGACAACGCAAAATTAAACTTGGATGACTACAAGAAAAACTTAAGTATGGTTGAAAAAAATATCCAGGAAGTAAATAAAGCTAAAAAAGAAGTCGATGAACAAAAAGCTCAAGTGGCTAAATCGCTAAAGGAAAATCAAACGTCGATGAAAAAGGTCGAAAGTAATGAGAAAGAGCTTCAGACTCTTTTAAATGACGAGAAAGCTAAGCTTGCGCACGAAGACAAGAAGATAAAGGAATTGGAAGATTTGATTGCTAAAATCAAAGACAACCAGAAAAAGCGTAACGACAACATCAAAGACTACGAAACTCAGTCGACTCAAATCACTGAAGAAAAAAAGCAGTGGACGACGCGTATTCAAGGTTTAAAAGACCAAGAAAAACAAGTAGCGGATAAACTAAAAACGGTAAACACCCAAGCCAGTGAGTGGAAAAACAAAAAAATCGGCTACGAGGGCGAAATCACCCGCTGGAACAAAGAAATCGACAAACAACAAAAAACCTACGACAACTTCAAAAATATGGCCGAAGTAAAAGAATAACGAATAAAGTGCCAGGCCCTAAAAATCACCCGCCAAGAGAATCTTCTCTTGGCGTTTTTCATTTTAGGGGTATTTTTAGGGCCTGGCACTTTATTTAGCTAGGCGGTGCCCTCTGGTTTTTCGACTTTGCCGTTTGGATATTTTGCGAAGCGTTCGATTTTTGGGCCGTGGGTTTGATCCATGGCTTTCCATGGCCAGCCCCCGAATTGAGTCTGTTGATAATCCATCATCGTTTGGCGGATTTCTGCCTGCGAGTTCATAACGAACGGACCGTACTGTACAACTGGTTCGCCGATCGATTTTGATTGAAGCATTAAAATTTCAATCGTGGTGTCTTTAGCTTTCACCGTAATGGATTGGGATGCATCCACCGCTAAGCCTGACTTCGGCGCGACTTCTTGTCCATTGAACGTAGCGCCTTTTCCCTCGAATAAATACAGTGTTCGCGACGTCGTCGCCAGCGTTGCTGGAAACTCGAACTCCCCGCCTGGTTCAATTTTTAACAACCATACGGCTGTGTCGCTCTCTGGTTGACTGGCCCAGCTATCGGGCGGCGGAGGCAGAGCTTTCGTTCCCTCGTAAGACCCTGCAATAAGACTCAGTTTAACTTTTTTGTTATCTAACTCAAGAACCGGAATTTTTTCGTTCCAGAACATTGTAAAATGAGGCTCTGACATTTTGCTTTTCTTGGGAAGGTTCAACCAAATTTGGAAAAGCTCCATCGTGTTGTCTTGATCTTGTTTTAATAATGGAAACATTTCCGAGTGTTGAACGCCTTTACCCGCCGTCATCCACTGCACATCGCCCTGTCCGTATCGCCCAGCGGCGCCTAGTGAGTCCGCGTGATCAACATAGCCTTTACGAACAATCGTAATCGTTTCAAAACCACGATGAGGATGAACGGGAAAACCCGGAACCTCTTCGCCATGATACATGCGAAATCCATCCTTACCTTCAAAGTCCTGCCCCATATCTCGGCCAGCAAGTAACGCTTTATCGGGGCCAAAATTAGGATTTCCTTTTGGATAGTAGTCATAATGATGAACACAGAACAGAAATGGCTCTTGTGTTTGCCATTGAAAATCTAAAGCAAAATGTTTTTTAATCATAGCGTCTTCCTCTGCTGATTTTTTCTGCCACCGATGCACTAAGGCACCCACGCCCGTGATTCCTAACAACGAAAGTATAAAACGACGAGTTAGTATTTTCACTTAAATCCCAGCTTACGTGTTACTTTACGTATCACTTTTGCAAATGTATTTTCGTACTCTTCTAATCGTAACGCTTTAGACAACAAAATGAATACAACGGCCGCTAAACCTATGCAAAAGAACAAAGTGGTGCCTTTGCCCAACAACGTCCAATGATCGGAGAGTGCTTGTTTTAACAAAGGATGAATTTGCAAAACCAAACCCATGACCGCACAAATAAGTACAAATTTAACTACAGATAGTGCCGTTCTTCCAAACGGAATCACTCCGATGAATATAGGATATGCACAAAACAGAACTAAGAAATTAAACACGCTACTTGCCAATGATGAATAATTTAACCCCGTCAATCCCCACTTAGCCATCAAAATGGGAGCTAACAAATAATGACCTACTAAACTCACCAATGACAACACAGCCGGAAACCACGTATTTTTAATCGCGTAGTATCCCGGAATTAAAATACGAACGGCACTCGCCGGAATCATAATCAACGCCCATACCTGAATTACCTGAGCTGTCGTTGCCGTATCTTGCGCAGTAAATTGCCCACGCTGAAAAAACAACTCTACGATCGGCTCACCTAAAAAATACAAACCTGTTGCCGCCGCTAGAACGACATATAGATTCAGTCTGAAATAGTATTCCGTCGTATCCAGCATCTCCTGTTTTTTCCCAGCCGACAAAAAACTAGATAGAGTCGGCAAGAGCGCCGTACCTAAACTCACCGATACTAATGATAGAGGCAGTTCTAACAAACGATCGGCTATATAAATATAGGAAATAGGCCCATCCCCTAAGGAACTGGCAAACCGTTGATTGATCACAAGGGACAACTGCAGTACACCCATTCCAAAAAGGCCCGGCACCATACGCGACAGAACCATTTTCACTTCGGGCGTCCAAATCTTGAGCGTCAACCTTGGCAAATAACCCTTTTTAATGAGCGGAGGAATCAGAACTCCCGTCTGTAAAATTCCGCCGACTAAAACCCCCCAGGCTAAGCCTTCACCTGAAAAACTAAACCAGCTATCCGGCATAACCGTCGATACAATCATAGCGATATTAAAAAACAAAGGAGCCATCGCTGGCCAACCAAACTGCCCCAGGGAATTCAACACACCCATAAACAATGCGTACTGACTCATTAAAAAAATAAAACCAAACATGATCTGAGACATGCGAACCGCGATCGAAAAATTTTCGGTATTCTGAACATAACTAGGATCGACCGTTAACGCTAAAACTTTGTCTGAATATATGACCCCAAACGCCGTCAGAACAGCAAGGACAATCAATAACAACGTATAAAGTGAATTTAAAAAATTGTGCGCCTTAGCCGAATCACCCTTTTTAGATTCCTCAAGGCAATCCACAAAAACGGGAATAAAACTAACAGATAAAGAGCCCTCACCTAGCAACCGTCGCAAAATATTAGGTAGCCTAAAAGCCGCCGTCCACGCATCTGTAATTGGCCTTGGAAAAAATGACATGAGCAGCGTATCTCGGAGTAATCCCAAAACTCGGCTTGAAAACGTGCCCAAGGACATCGCAAAAGCATTTTTAACTACTTGATTTTTTTGATTTTTTTGATCTTCCATCATCACTTCTGCTGTGAAATGTACCTCTTACATTTTTGATTTTCGAAGCGACACCTGAGGTGTTATAAACGTAGCTGGCCGCGTTCCAAAAATGTAGGAGGTACCCTTTAATTTTGTGGCTTGCGAACGTATATAGACTATGTTAATGCTCTTAGTCTCGTTTGCAACGAATTATTTATTTTGGAGGCACATTTGGCAACTCATAAGTCAGCGGAAAAAAGAGCCAGACAGACAGTTAAGAAAAACGCAGTAAACTCAGCTCGTAGAAGCAAAGTAAGAACTGCAGAAAAAAAATTACTTAAAGCAATCTCTGCTTTAGACCTAAAAGCTCTTCCTGAGTTGTTAAAAGCTTACACAAGCGAAGCAACACGAGCCGTTTCTAAAGGCGTTTTCAAGAAACAAACTGTTTCTAGAAAAGTTGGCCGTTTAGCTTCTAAAGCTCATAAATTAGCTACAGCTTCTAAATAGTTTTTGTTCTAAGTTAACGGGCAGCTACGAAACTTCTAATTTGTCTTTTATTTGAGAAAGCCATTTTATCGAAGGACATCCCAATATTAAGCTGCCCGTCTATTTTTGAAGAGTGACGAATCGTCCCTCTGACACTCACAAAGTCCCCTTTGGGTATTTGCAAGTTCACGATACATTCTGTTCCATTATCTAAAACTAAATCCGACAAGAACGACAGACCACCTTCTGATAATTCGATCGACTCGAAGGTATAGTATTGGCCTTTATATAAAATGCTGATCAACCGTTTATACGGCTTACGAGGATATTTCCTTAAACTTTCTACGGCTGTTTCTTTTTGCATCGACTATGTATCGGAAGAATACAAAGCCCCCTTGTTGCGACGATGGTCCTGATTTTATATCACTAGACGGGATAGGTGCGCCTTGGTTAGATCAGACTCCTGCTTAACTTTATTAGACACGCTATAAATCGTATTAAGCTGATTCTCTAGCTCCTCGATACTCCAATGACGAGACTGCTTTAAATACTTGTCATAGAAATAAGGCGGCGTGCGGGTTTCACGCAAAAACTCATCTTTAGATCGTCTTGATTCCGCATAGGACTTTAAAGAATGGAGAATACGGAAATGCCTAGCCAGCAGACTCAAAAAGCCAAACTCACTCTCACCACTGCGATCCAGCTGTTCGATGATTTTTAATTGTTTTAAAATATCACGTTCTGACCACTGATCGATGTACTGAAATAGCGTACTTCGAACTTGATCCGTTACCACCATTTCAACGTCGGCCTCTTCAATCAGTTTCTTAGCCCCTACGTAATCGATTAGCTTTTGAATTTCTTTATCTAAAGTTCTTAGATTTGTGCCAATTTTAAAATGCAAAATGTCACACGCCGAGTCCGTAATATCGATTTCGCGTTCTTTACATAAGTACTTGATCCAATACGAAATTTGATTTTCGAATGGCTTTTTAAATTCTAATGCATAAGCGTGCTTACCTAAAACCGTGTACATCTTTTTCTTTTTATCGATTTGGTTACTGATAAAAACCGTGATGGATGACGGATTTGGGTTTTTGAAAATCTCGTCGATAGCGGCGAATGCCGTGTCTGAAATAGTCTCTAGATCTTTAATCACTAGCACGCGATATGGACTCATCATTGGATACATATTGTAAGAGTCTAAAAATGTTTCAGCATTGAAGTTCTGAGAATCAAAAACGTTAAAGTTAAACTCTTTTCCTGTTTCGTCTAACAAACGGTTTACTAGAAAATTATAATTTTTGTTTAATAAAAATTCTTCTTCACCCGAGAAAAAATAAAATGGTTTAAGCTTACCATTTTCGATGTCTTTATAAAACTGTTCAAATACTTGAGGATTAGGTTTCATTAAAAATTCTCTGTCAAATTATTGTGGATCTGATTACTCAGCTCGTTGGCCACAAGTTCCAAGATTAGGCGTTTTGCGTTTTGATTATAAATTGGATTTACCGAGTTAACGCCGGCGATATTGACTTGAGACGCATTCATGGGACGCGACCCCGTAAATTGAGACTGCCATAACACTTCCGATGTTCCTGTTTTCACCAATTTTACGTTTATCACAATAGTCATGTTGTATGTGGTCGCTAGGACCGTTCCGATAGGCAAATGATTGTTGTTATCAGATTCTTTTATGGCCATTGAATCAAACTTTAAGGTTTCAATTAGCCCCTCAAGGCGAACTTCCGCATTATTATCATCCACTACTTTTAAAACAGTAGAGCGAAAGAATTCTTCCTTCAATGCCGCAGTGACAATCGCCTCGGCGCCCGGTTCCATAGATTTGTTTTTAAAAACAGGAATAGATAAACGCTGATACCCACCCGGAAGCGAGCGGAATTTTTGTCCCACTTTGTACGCGCAGGACGACAAAAGCAAAGTGAATACTAGCACTACATAAATATAAGATTCACAAAGCCGGGTTATTCGCTTACACTGCATTCATAATTTGTAATATAGGGACTAAAGGGCATGCAAGGAAAAGCTGATCATAATTACGATTACACATTAATGGCCCCTGGGCCGGTCAATTTGCACCCGAAAGTGCGTGAAATTCTATCAGAACCGATGATTCATCACCGTACACCTGAGTTCGACACGATCCTTGCTCAAGCACTGAAACGTTTAAAATTCGTTTTTCAAACCAAAGAACCCGTTTATATGATCTCATCTACGGGTTCTGGCGGCATGGAATCCTTGCTAGTCAACACGCTCTCACCAGGCGATACTGTTTTAGCTGTGAATTCGGGCAAGTTTGGCGAGCGTTGGATCGACATGGCTAAAACCTATGGCGTCCATGTTGATGAATTGAAAATCACATGGGGCGATGCCGTTTCTGCTGATATCATCGCTGAAAAATTAAAAGACAAAGCTTACAAAGCGGTATTAACTCAAGCCTGCGAAACGTCAACGGGCGTTCTGCACCCTATTGAAAAAATTGGCGACCTAGTTAAGGGCTATCCCAACACGCTATTATTAGTAGACGCTATCACGGCACTAGGTGCCGTTCCTCTTCCGATGGATGAATGGCACATTGACGGTTTGGTCGGAGGATCACAAAAAGCGTTTATGTTACCGACAGGGATGAGCTTTGTTTCATTTTCCAAAAAAGCTCAAGCGACATTTGCTAGTAGTAAAATTCCAAAATTTTACTTAGATATCAAAAAAGAAATTGCCGCTAACTCAAAAGGCGAAACGTTTTTTAGCTCGAATGTAACTCTAACAAAAGCACTTAATTTCGTATTAGCTGAAGTAGAAAAGCAAGGTCTGGATAGTTTGTTTAAATCTATTCAGCGACGTGCGGACTTCACTGCGGAAATGATTCAGCTATTAGGCCTGAAATCGTACGCGAAGGCGAAATCGGCTTCGCTGACTGCCGTGGTTGTTCCTGAATCTATCGATGGCCAAAAATTACGTGAATTAATCGAAACCGATTTTAATTTGACGTTAATGGGCGGACAAGATCAAGCCAAGGGCAAGATCGTGCGTATCGGCCACATGGGCTACATTTTGGATGAACACTTAAATCAATTAGCAACGGCTCTCTATCGCTCACTTGAAAAAATGGGCTACACACCAACGACCGCTTTTGAAACTTACACGCAAAAACTTAGCGAGTGGGTAAAAACACACTAAGGGCTATTGATGAAGAAGAAAATACTAATTTGCGATCGATTTTCCTCAGAGAGTCTACAGCTGCTAGAATCGCAAGATTATTTTGAAATCATTAAAGCGGATCCTCTGACTTTGAAAAACAATCCTCATTTGGCAACGACGGAAGCTCTGCTGATTCGTTCGCGAGCGCTAATTTCCGCTGATCTTTTGAAACAGGCTAAAAAACTGCAGGTAGTCATTTCGGCGACCAGTGGTTTTGATCATATTGATTTAGAAGCGACTCAGAAATGGGGTATCACTGTCATGAATACCCCCAATGCCAACCGAGAATCGGCAGCACAGTTGACGTTAACGTTAATGTTAGCACTCAATAATCGTCTCTTAGAATCCCACCGTTTAACGACATCCGGTTTGTGGCGCCAAGAAAGCGCTCTCGGGACAGAACTGGCCGACAAAACATGGGGACTGGTAGGGGTTGGCCGTATTGGTTCGCGCGTGGTGGAATTAGCCAAAGCGTTTAAAATGAACCTGATTGCCTACGACCCGTATTTGGCTGATGAAACATTCGAAAAATACCAGGTTAAGCGCGTCAGTTACGAAGAGCTTCTAAAGTTATCCGACGTCATTAGCTTTCATGTTCCAAAAACTAAAGAAACCCATAAAATGTTGAACGCCTCTCATTTCGAATATATCAATCGTGACGTATTTTTGGTAAATACCTCACGCGGGACCGTGATCGACGAGGACGCTTTAGTAAAAGCTCTGGAGAACAAACGGATCCGCGGGGTGGCTTTGGATGTATTTGAAAAAGAACCCCTGCCTCGGACGTCTAAGCTGCTTAATTTCCCCGAAGTTTTAATGACCCCCCACGTGGGAGCCTATACGGAAGATGCTTTCGCGCGTGCCTCTGAAGAAGCGGTCTTAAAATTAATTCATTTTTTCCGCGATGGGACGACCTCGGATACCCTGCCGCCAAAAGCAGCGTGGTACAATAGCTCCCACTTTAGTTTTCTTTGACTTTTTTTGATAAAAAATTAATTATCTCGCGTTCTTAAAAACGTTTTCGCGAAGGGAAAGCTATGCCGGGTGTTGTTGTAGTTGGGGCTCAATGGGGCGACGAGGGTAAAGGTAAACTGATCGACGTATTTTCTGAAAATGCGGACATGGTTGTACGATTCCAGGGTGGCGCAAATGCCGGTCACACCCTAGTTGTAAAAGGCGAAAAAACGGTTCTTCATTTGATTCCTTCAGGGATCTTGCGTCCCGACACTCAGTGCGTAATTGCGGCTGGCGTTGTTGTCGACGTTTTCGGCTTGATCGATGAAATTTCAAAACTTAAAAAGAACGGATTCTTACAAAATCCAAAACAATTATGCATTTCTGATTTAGCGACCGTTTTACTTCCGTATCACAAAGTTCTAGATCAAGCGCGTGAGAAAGCTCTTTCTAACGACAAAATTGGAACAACTGGTAAAGGTATCGGTCCAGCGTATGAAGACCGCGCAGCTCGTAGAGCGATTTTATTCGGCGACTTATTCAACCCAACTAACTTGTTTGATAAATTAGATTTCGTTCTTAAAGAAAAAAATCACTTACTTAAAACTCTATACGGCGCAACTGAATTCAACGTGACGGAACTTCACTCACAATTATTATCCGTAGCGGAAGAGTTAGCTCCGTACCGTCAAAAAGATACATCATTGATCGTTAATAAAATGCTTAAAAATAACAAACGCGTTTTATTTGAAGGTGCTCAAGGTACAATGCTTGATATCCTTCACGGTACCTACCCGTTCGTTACATCATCGGCGACTATTTCTGGTTCAGCCTGTACGGGTGCGGGCGTAGGCCCAACTCATATCAAAGAAGTTATCGGTGTATTTAAGGCGTACGCAACGCGCGTGGGTTCTGGCCCATTCCCAACGGAATTAACAGACAGCGTGGGTGCAAAAATTCAAGCAGATGGTCACGAATTCGGCTCAACTACAGGACGTGCGCGTCGTTGTGGTTGGTTAGACCTTGTGGCATTAAAATACGCGATTCGTTTGAACGGCATCACGAATACGGCATTGATGAAGTTAGACGTTCTATCTGGTCATGAAAAAATCGGCGTGTGTACTGGCTATAAACTGAACGGCGAAACAATCGCAGATCTTCCGCCATCACCACATGAGTTAGAAAAAGTAGAACCTATCATTGAATATCTTCCTGGCTGGAAAGAAGACATTTCTAAGATCACTCAATTAAAAGATCTTCCTAGAAATGCGACTAATTACCTAGATTTCATTTCGAACTACTTGGGCTCACCTATTGATGTAATTTCCGTGGGACCCGGCCGCGAGCAAACCCTTTGGGTTAAGCCGCTTTTTAATGGCTAGGTCAGACTCAGTTATTCAAATAGCAGTCTAAATATTTCACTTTTATCATCGGACCAATCAGAGTGGGTTGAAACGTCAACCCTGTCGGAAATGGTTTTGGCTGAATCGGTGGCACGACTTCAAAGTCGCTGACTTTAAGTGACGACAGTGACCGAGGTGAAAACCCTAAAGAACTATATTTTACAGACGAATGAGCGTCCGACTTGGCCGTCAGCGCAATTTCTCCCCCGTCCGCAAGAATCATCCCATATTTTTTTAGCGCTCGAGCCACTACTTGAGCGGGCCCATTTAAATTAGAAATATTAAACGACGCTTTTAATCGCAAACGAGTTCCATACGGCAATCCGGGTTCAAGGGAACTATCTGTAAGCGGCGGTCCGGTTAAGTCGTCGGTTGGCGCTGGTGCCCAGCGACCCGTATTATCGCCCGTAGTGTGCGTAGCTGGGCGAACATAAGTCCTATTTGCAATACGAGTATTGGGCAAAATAAATCGGACCGCATGATTTATAGCCCCTGCCGCTAATTCTTCGGCAGAGAAAAGCATCGCACCAATTGAAAAGCCACCAGCATCCGCACTGGTGCAAACGTCTCCACGCAATGATTCCGTCCACATTTTATCAAAAGGCCAAATGACAGCGCCGCCGTAGCCCGCATTAGCTAATCGTTTGCCAGAAACTTCAGCCCGATAGAACTCATAAAGACGCCTGTTCTTTTTATCGAGCACAAGATAGTGACAGTCTCCTCCATCACAGGCCGTACCGTCGGAACTTTCAAATCCCGCACTACTTCCTAGAGGTGGTGCCGGCACCTGAGTAAATCGATCGGCATCGGTCCAACCGTCATCTGGGTCGACTGAATAAAAACTGCTGTGCTGATCGGATGTTTCTAAAACATCAATTGAAGTATCAACCTGGAAAATATTTGAATTTCCCCATCCGCCCCTGGCGTTAAGCCCGTTAATCAGATGGTCTGAATAATTTTTTTGAGCCGCAGTTAAAACAATAGAATCTGTTGCCTGATTAAAATAAATAGAGCAGGGAAAGTTTTTAGCGATACCCGTCGAAGCCGAACAACCTAAGCCACCCGAAACACCATTGTCATTTTCATTTGGGGTCGACGTATCCGATCGTCCGGTCGCGGCTCCCACCTGTCCGGTAGAGTCAAATCCTTGCGAACAATTTTGATATGAAACAATGATCAAGGCGATGATCGGAAACAAAGCAAACATTTTCCATGTTTTTGAGTCATATGATTTCATATCCCCTCCATCTCATAATTATAGCGCTAGTCTTTATAATTCCATAGTCAAAACACCTGCTTCACTTTGAGAAATCCCACTGGGGCAATCAATCCAATGATTTTGATTTTTATTTTATATAAAAATTTATGTCTAAAAAAAATAGAGCAACGAGAAGGCGCATTCGAATTATTTTATGTATGATTTCAAGAGTACTCTCAAATGACTTTTCAGATGGGAATCAATATCTCGCTCGCTTAAAAATGCGAATTGAAAAATAGCCCCCTGAACCAATGCCTCCATGGTTTTGGCGAGCTCCGGTACATTGTCGATTGGTTTAAGCTGTCCATCTGTAACGGCCTCGTTTATGAGCCGAGTAAAAATTTTTCGAGTCAATGCAAAATAATCCGCAACCTTTTTCTTAGAGCGCGGGTGACACGCTTCTTTGCCGAGCCAAATGGCGTGCTCGCCAAGTCGCTCTGAATTTACGCTTCGACTTATTATACTTAGAAAGTCAAATATACCCTTATAGCCAGAAAGTGTTTTGAACGTTTCCGAATGAATCTGTCCTAAGTTGTGTTCCCATTTTAGATTGCGCGCCAGCAAGGCCAGCTGATGTTTGCTCTTAAATCGTTTTACCAACGCCGCCGGTGATAGACCAACAACCCTTCCAACGTGCTCAAAAGTAAATGAACTAAATCCCTCCCTTGCGATGACATCGAATGCTTTCACTAAGACTTCAGAATCACTCATTTTTTTTGTTCTGCTCATATTGATTATAAGTAAATGGCAATTCACTTATAATCAACCTAAAGGAGACCTCACATGAGCAATTTTGAATATACAGATGGCGAAACACTATTTGAAGGCTACTGGGCCTCTGGTCACGATAGTAAATCCACTCGTCCTTGCGTTTTAGTCGGACACGCTTGGAGTGGACCTGGCGAGCCCTTCAATCAGTTAGCAGAAACTTTAGCTGCGCGTGGTTTTATTGGGTTTGCCATCGACGTCTATGGTAAAGGCAAGAGGGGAAAAGCCGATGCCGACAATAGTCATCTAATGAATCCACTATTAAATGATCGCGCTCTACTTCGTAAACGTCTTTTGGCCGCATTCAAGATGGCGCAAAGCCATCCGTCGGTGACGCCAGGAAAACTAGCCATAATAGGCCATTGTTTTGGGGGACTCTGCGCCTTAGATTTAGCACGAGCGAATCCTCCGGGACTCAGAGGTGCGATTAGTATTCACGGTTTATTAGAGAGTCCAAATCTAGATACTCAACCAAAAATTGATTCAAGTGTACTGGTACTACACGGTTGGGAGGACCCTATGGTAAAACCCAATCGCGTTTTAGATTTTACCCAAGAAATGACATCAGCAAATGCAGATTGGCAGATACATGCCTACGGTCATGCTATGCACGCATTTTCATTTGTTGGAGCCGATCTCCCCCACTTAGGGATTAAGTACAATAAAAATGCTCATCATCGATCTGAAAAAGCTACGATGGAGTTTCTAAAAGAAATTTTGTATGGGTAAAAATTTGGCGTCCCCTACGAGATTCGAACTCGTGTCTGCTCCGTGAAAGGGAGCCGTCCTAGGCCTCTAGACGAAGGGGACTCTGAGAATATCGGAGTCTGAACTTAAGCCGGCGAAAAAATGGTGGCTCGCGATGGATTCGAACCATCGACCCTTTCATTAAAAGTGAAATGCTCTACCAGCTGAGCTAGCGAACCACTCGAATGACTTAAGAGAGGCCAATTTGATAGAAAACGGATTTTTAGTCAATCACAATTTAAAATATTTTTTATCTAAATTTTGCCTAAAAAATCGCCGTTTTAGCAAATCATGGGCTATTTAGCCTACTATCTGAACAAAACGAATAATTTTTTCATTCAGGAGCCAAAAGCCCGTGGCGGATTCGCCTCAAGTTTGACCCTAACTTCAAAACATTGTCTGCTGTCCCCTATGAAAAATAAAATCCAGCTGTATTCACTCGCAACTCCCAATGGCCAAAAAATCAGTATTGCCCTAGAGGAAATGGGCCTACCCTATACACCTCACACCATAAATATTGTTAAGGGTGATCAGTTTAAGCCTGAGTTTATTCAGATCAACCCTAATTCCAAAATCCCAGCGATCGTTGACCCTGAGGGGCCAGGTGGTAGCCCGATTTCGATTATGGAGTCGGGAGCGATTTTGATGTACCTAGCGCAGAAATCTGGAAAGTTTTGGCCGACAGATCCGCGTTTGCAAAGTGAAGTTTTACAATGGTTATTCTTCCAAGTTGGCGGCGTAGGACCTATGTTTGGGCAGTTCGGACACTTTTTTAAATATGCTGGTGATAAATGTGATCATCCCTACCCGTTAGAACGTTATGCAACAGAATCACGACGCATTTTAGGTGTTCTGAATACCCGCCTCGAAGGCAGAACATATTTAGTGGGCGAGCAATACACTATCGCAGATATGGCAACCGTTCCCTGGGTAAATGCTGTGAACATATTTTATAAAGCGAGCGATAAACTAGAACTAGATACTTTTAAAAATGTTATTGCGTGGGTTCAACGGGTGCTGGATCGTCCGAAAACAGCGGCCGGTATGAATGTCTGCCCTTAAAACATCCCGCGAAGAGCCATAAGAATCGCGAGACTCTTGTATATGTTCTTAGTCGCAGGACTTAAACGCTCAAGTTCGCTATTTAATAAACTCTGTGCGCTTTGGGATAGATCATATGACGGCGTTTTTAGAACCATTAAGAACTGAGCACCAAAGCTTGTGTACAGCTCAGCTTCGTCTAAATATTGTGAAGCCGCTCTTTGGAAATCTCTTTTAGGAAACGAGGCTCTGAGCGAGGCTTCATAGTCCTGTTTAAAAACAGCGGGCTGAGTTTCATTCAAGGACAATAGATAACGGATGCTTTGCTCGTTTTTAACCAAAAGAAAATCAGTAATATAAACGGAATACCTATCTTTTAATACTCGCCGAGCATTTTTAAATGTTTTTTCTACATCCAATTCGTTTGGTAAATGATGAAGCGCTACACTGCTAAATACGCCGTCAAACTCACCGGCTTTGAGTTGGCTTAGTTGAGTCATGTCGTCTTGGACAAACGTTACGTTTTTCACTCCGAGCTTGGCGCAATTGTTTTGAGCTAGTTCTAACATTTTATCTGATAGATCCACTCCCACAAATTCTATCGATGGATTCATTTGCGCCAAAATCGATAACTGATTTGCCGGGCCTGTTCCTAAATCTAAAACACGCTTACAGTTCGCAAATGTTCTTGAGGCCCATTTCGCATGAAATAAATAAGCGGCCCGCAACGCGGTATCGCCCAAACCGAAGTTAAAAAAATCTTGAGTCTGAGCCTCTAGAGCCATGACCATCTGCTCAGGAACTCGCTGCAGTTTGGGTTTAGATAACATCTCTTTTAAAATAGGTAGAATGTGATTCATAAAACTCCTTTACTTAAACCAAGTGTAGCTATTACGATAATTTGGTCTTGGCGTTTTTTTCCAACGGATCAAAAAATGATTTCAAATGAATTAGATATTGTTACCGACACCTACCAAAGTTCAGTGAAAAGAATCGCTAAGGATCTGTTTTACTTAAATCGCAAACACGAATATGTAGCCCCTTTTAAAGTCGTCGATGCTTTTGGCCACTTTAGTATCTATGCTCATGGGCACATTCGCCCCGGCGAATTATGTATTAAAGCAAACGGCCAGTCCTTTACACCGGCGGGAACTATTTCTATGTTCATTCCCAAACTCAGTTTGGTTCAATGGGATATCGTATCGCCGCACTTAGAATGGCACGCCTACGTGTCCGATCAGGATTTCGCACCTCAATTTAAAGAACCGACGGTGTTTGCAGATTGTATTTCCGTGGTGAATTCCATTAGCGATATTTCTGCATGGTTAAAAAAGGCCACGCCGTTAAACATATTTAGTCAACAGACTCCTGTTCCACTTGCTGTGGAAATTAAAAACTATATGGATGCCCATTTTCAGTTAGAAATTGAAATTTCGGAAATAGCCGAAAAATTCAATCTGTCCGACTCTCAATTAACAAAAATATTTAAAAATGAATTCAACATCTC
The DNA here is from genome assembly GCA_002344565.1 of Bdellovibrionaceae bacterium UBA2351. Lineage (GTDB taxonomy): Bacteria > Bdellovibrionota > Bdellovibrionia > Bdellovibrionales > Bdellovibrionaceae > UBA2316. The sequence continues at coordinate 15,304 of DDTZ01000052.1, forward strand.
ACCCGTAAAGTATCGTTCTAAAATTCGGGTCTTTCAGTCGATGTTTGACCTGTTCAGTAAAGACGGATCTGTAATCGATATTGCCTTAGATACGGGCTTTAATGATTTGAGTCGTTTCAACAAACAATTCAAAACGATCACAAAGACAACGCCCTCGAAATTTAAATTTCAACCCGAAAAATGACATGAGGTTTTTATGAAAATGAATATGGAAAAATATGATCGTGTGGTTTGGCGCATCAACGGCAGCTTATTACTTTTGGCAAGTATTGGTGCGATCTTAATGATGCTCGTCGTAGGGTATAAATTAGCTAGCGAACTATTTGGGCGCCATCAAGTTCATGACATAGTCAACATAGATGAAAATACAAAAAAAGAAGAGTTTTTACGTATTGGGTACTTTCAATATTTAAAAGGCACCGAATTTATTTTAGTTCCCTTAAGTTCCGAGCAAACCTACAGTGCGTCTTACTATTCAAAATCAAGTCACAGTCGTGCACGTAATTACATGATTTTTGATTCAAAAAACAAAAGCAGCTATTGGATTTGGAAATCAAATGAGTCACTGATTTTAGACGAGACAAAAATTTACGATCAAATCTCTGAAGAAAAAACTCAAAAAACCCGGGGTATGGTTTTTGAATTTGTTGAAAAAAACTCGAACGCGGATAGTGTTCTAGACGAGAATGATCAAAAGTCAGTTCACTATCACGACCTAGCTTCTAAGGAAACGATTTCAATTTTAAATCAGGTCGACCGAATTGTAGGAATTCAGCAGTCTGCTAGCGATGAAGTCTTGTTTTTCTATTCCCGATCTGGAAAGAGCTACTTCAAAAGTCTAAACACTTCGTCTTTCGTGATTTCTAACGAGAAGGAAATTCTGCTTCCACCGGCAACATAAATGAACACTATGGATAACGCATTCGTATTTTTACCGGGCTTTTTGTGCGATCCCCTTCTATGGAACGATGTGCGTGCGCAGTTATCAGATTTCACAAATATCACTACACTTGATTTCAAAAACTGTAAAAACTTAGACGACATGCTGGACCAGATTGCCTTGGTTCCTCATAAAAAGTTTCATCTGGTGGGTTTTTCTATGGGCGGCTATATCGCGCAACAATTTGCTGTCGAAAATCCAGATCGTATCCTGAGTTTGTCACTAGTTGCAGTCAATGTCGGAGCACTGAACGAGCGCGAACGATCGGCTCGATTAAAAATGGCGGATACGTTGGCTCGTTTCCACTATCGCGGAATGACACCTAAAGAAGTTCAGCGCTACGTTCATCCAACTTCGATGACTAACCCTCACGTTGTGGATACAATTATTAAAATGAGCGCCGCGTACACTTCAGAAATGTATATCAATCAAATGAAAGCAACATTGGATCGCAAAGATGTCTCGTCTGCGTTGAATGCTCTCGAATTCCCAATATTGATGGTCGCGGGCCAAGACGATCGCGTGGTTCCAGCTCATACACTGGAAGATTTGCAGCAAAAAATTCCAAGATCTGTTTTAAAAACTATATCGGAGTGTGGACATTATATCCCTCTGGAAAAGCCCATTCAGTTAGCTAGTGTTTTTAAGAAATTTATTTCTACACGTTAAGACCCCTTCTTTACAAGTCAGCAAAAACGGCTTAGATTTCTATCATGCATGAATTGAAAATTACCGACACATTGGAAGGAACCGGAAAAACTGTAGTTAAGGGCGCACTCGTGATCTGCCACTATACTGGTTTACTGGAGGATGGAACCGAATTCGATTCGTCCCATAAACATGGACGTCCCTTTCAATTCGTGATTGGATCTAAGCGTGTCATCCAGGGATGGGACATTGGCATACTGGGAATGAAAGAAGGCGGCAAGCGCACATTGTTTGTTCCATCGCACTTAGGCTATGGTGAACGTGAAAAAGGCCTCATTAAGCCACACTCGAATCTGATCTTTCACGTTGAACTGATCGAAGTAAGACCGCGGGAGTAAAATGAATTTTTTAAAATACAACAAGCAGGCATGGGATCATCAAGTTGAAACAAACAATCGCTGGACGGTGCCGGTATCTGCGCAAGACGTAGCGAATGCCCGCAAAGGAAAATGGAGCGTAGTTTTAACTCCCTCCAAACCAGTTCCGATGGATTGGTTTCCTCAGCATAACGGCCTATTTCAAAATAAGAAAATTTTGGCATTGGCATCTGGTGGTGGTCAGCAAGCCCCTTTATTTGCGGCCGCTGGCGCCGATGTCACCGTATTTGACTATTCGCCTAAGCAATTGGGACAAGATAAAATGGTCGCCGAACGTGAAGGATTAAAAATCACATGCGTTGAAGGTGACATGCGTGATCTATCGGCGCTTAGAAGTGAATCTTTTGATTTTATTTTTCATCCCTGCTCGAATTCGTTTGTCCCAGAAATTCAACCCGTTTGGAATGAGGCCTTTAGAGTCCTTAAAAAAAATGGGACGATGATCGCCGGCATAGTGAATCCCATTGTGTACGCAGTGGATCCCGATCTAGACCAAAAAGGCATAGCACAGTTAAAATATAAGATTCCGTATTCTGATTTAACGAGTCTCACTGACGAGGAACGCAAGCGCTACACAGACAAGAATGAGCCCCTTTGTTTCGGTCATACGATGGAAGATCAGCTTGGTGGTCAAATGAAAGCGGGCTTTCATTTGATCGGCCTTTATGAAGATTCGTGGGGAAATGATGTGGAAAGCGACGGTGCGTTAAATAATTTTATCTCCTGTTTTACGGCAACCCGTGCACTAAAGCCTTAAAAGGAATTCAAATGACATCGGCTATTCTTCTTCTACTTGTCGCGATGGTTTCTATTCAAATGGGTGCCGGCTTTGCAAAAACATTAATTCCTACCATCGGCGCCGCAGGCACAACAGGATTCCGACTGTTCTTTGCGAGCGCAATCTTGTGGGCTGTCTGGCGACCATGGAAACATCGCTTTGATAAAGCCACTTTAAAAAGTCTAATTTTCTATGGCGGTTCATTAGGCTTGATGAACCTGACTTTCTATTTTTCACTTCAACGAATCCCCTTGGGCTTGGCTGTAACGCTTGAATTTGTGGGACCGCTCACCCTGTCTGTTTTAACGTCGCGAAAGAAAATGGATTTCTTATGGGTGGCTCTCGCTGCACTCGGAATATACTTGGTCATGCCTCATTCACAATCAGAATCTACACTTGATTTAGTAGGCGTACTGTTCGCTTTGATTGCCGGTGGATTTTGGGCACTCTATATTTATTTTGGTCAACGCGCGGGAAATACTTTGCATGGCGGAATTGCCGCCACCATGGGAATGACGGTAGCGACATTGGTCGCTCTACCTTTTAGCTTAGCACTAGATGGCGATCGAATGTTTAACACGTCGATCCTGCCATTGGCCTTTTCAATTGCCTTACTTTCAAGCGCGATTCCTTATTCATTGGAAATGATTGCTTTGAAACGATTGCCGACAAAAACGTTCGGGATCTTAATGAGCCTTGAACCAGCGATGGCTTCGTGCGTGGGACTTATTTTATTAAACGAATTGCTTCTTCCAACGCAATGGTTAGCCATCGTATTTATCATAATTGCTTCACTCGGCAGTGTTCTCGGCGCAAAAAAACAAACCCCGATTCCACCCGAAGTCTAAAATTTCCATCGTCTCGAAATGAGACGACCTGGGATTCTGTGATTAATTGTGACATGGACGTGACTATATTTGCTTCCGCTTCACAACAACCCGCTGAACTAACAATAAACACAGCAGATTTGGCCAATAACTCGCATAGTTTAAACACATGAAGCGACTGATTGTTTTGTTATTGATGGCCATTCATGCCCAGGCGGATCTAGCAACGTGTCTTTATTTTTACAAACCCTTAACTGGCCTAAACAACTTCACACCGACCAGCACCCAGGCTCATACAAATCTTAATCTTATTTTACGAAATGTTTTAAACGAACACATCAGTGCTAAAGAAATCACCCCGGAAATGACAGTGGCAGCGTTCGCTAATTTTGTCGATCTAGTGGATCCTGGACAAATTTTAATTTCACGCGAGGACTTAAAAAAAGTAGGATATCCCTCACCATCGCTATATGGCGACATTCAATATAATTTAGTCGTCAATGGCCGAACCAGCCCACAACATCTTTTTCTACTTCGCCTCATGAACGAACGGCTAGATTCGTACACTCGCAAGTTTTTACACAACGAATCGTTTAGAATGCAAGTGTTGGAGCGAGCTAAACAACTAGTATTAGAACCTAGTTTCCTATCTCAAAATCGCCCCCTAGCAAAGGTAGATATCGAAAACCGTGTTATCGATTTTCTCGCTAGCCAAGTTATAACCTCGGCCCAACATCGAGCCAAAACAGATACACCTGAAATACGAAAATCTGATCTGGCATTTATGATTAAATTTTTACGTGAGCATATAGAAATTGTTAAAGAAAATCTTCCGATTGCGAATCTAGAGCCTCTTGTTATTAAGTCGTACTTAAAAACATTCGATCACCATTCAGATCTGATATTGCCACGAGAACGACGAATACATGATGAAACGTCTGGCAAAACCAAAAAGGCTAAGATCGGTACGGTTAGCTATATGACGGCCGATGGCATTGTAATTGATCAGGTCATAAAAGGCGGAGCCGCGGAAAAAGCCGGTATACAACCGAGTGATTTACTTCTGGCTTATGAACTAGAAACAAATTCCGGAGTATGGCAATCCTTCCGAAGCAAAACTGTCACTGAATTTGGAAAAATTGCCGCGGGAGAACCCGGAACACAACTTAGGGTGCGTGTACGGAGGGGCACGAATGAGTTTGAAGCGCTGATCACTCGCCAGATCATGGCTTACTCTAACTTTGTCGTAAGCACGCGGGGTGTTCGAGAGACTCCGCAAGGACCCATCGTCAACATCAGACTTTCAGAATTCACAAAAGACAGCGCTTCACTACTAAAAGAGGAAATTTCGAAACACCTATCAAAGGACATCAAAGGGATCATACTTGACCTACGCGGAAACGGTGGCGGTTTGGTAAATGAAATGAGTGATATCCTTCAGCTCTTCGTAAGCAGACCTCATTCTATGTATGCAAAATCACGAAATGCGCTTACGCCGTATCACCCAATGCTTTTAAAACTGTCCACTTGGGACGGACCATTGGTAGTCTTAGTAGATCAATCTAGTGCCAGCGCGTCTGAGGCGCTGAGTGCCGCTCTTAAAAGTTACAAGCGTGCGATAATAGTCGGAGGTCCTCATACCTATGGCAAAGGCTCGATGCAAGATTTCAAAGTAGTCCACAACATACTTTTTAAATATACCTCCGCACTATTTTATTCACCCAATGGATTACCTATTCAATGGCGAGGGGTCGACGCCGATATTCCCCTTCCTATCGCTACCCAATACAGTCTTGAACGCGATAACAAAAACTCACTCAAGCCTAAACCCCTAATCGGCGGCATTTCTCACGCATGGCCTGTAGTCACAAATTTAGACTCAATTACATCCACTCTGAAAGCCAAATCGGTAGAGCGCCTTCAGAAACAAGAAGTGGGCCAAACACCAGAGGAAATTTATAATCAAAATACAGAGGAAGCTTACCGCATTTTAACCGATTGGGTGGAAATAGACCCCTCAGGTAATGGGGGTTGGTAAAAGCTCTTGATCGCGGCCCGTCCCTGAATTAGTCTGCCAGGCCAAGGGGAGGTTTTATGAAAAATCTTTTAATTGTTTCACTATTACTAACATCCGTCAGCCAAGCGGATATAATCCGTTGCAACTTCACAGAGCCATTCGTGACATCTGTTTACAGTATGACTCAATCGACTTTATTTTATGAAAGCTCGGAAGGAAAAAAACAAACTATTAAAAATGTTTCGTTTCAAATTAAATCGGCTGGGGTGTTTGAATTGGTTGCCAAAGATGGCACGATTCTTCAAAAACTTATATTAAATCATCAAGGTTCTGATGGCATGAGCGATCGCCTTTATCCGTATGATGCTAAAGATAGCAGCTCAATAACTCAACACGGTTACGGCGGCTGTTCGTCTAACTATTTGAAATAGTACTTCCTAAATAAAAAAAGTCACGATAGCTTTAGTAATATTTTAAACTGGAGCTATCGGATGAAATGTATTCTTTCTTTAATATGCGTTCTCTCTCTATCGGCGCATGGAATGACGTTCGAAGAGTCAATTCCGTTCAAAGAAACCAACTGCAAAATTGGTCCACATAAAGCTCAGTTATTTTTACGTGTCGAAAAAAAATTAGCCTCAGCTACGAATGATTACCTAGGTGCCCCCCTTGTTTATCTGAAAAGCAAACAAATGGTACACGAAATCATATCTGATCCAAAATCGATGGGCGAATTCAGTTTTACTAACCCAAAAAATAATAAATTCTGCAATGACACTCTGGCTTTTTCTTTAACCAAAGATATTTTAGCCATCGTCTATACCAAGGACAACCGTCCGTTCCATTCCCTACAGCAAGTGATCATTTGGGATGCTAAAAATGACAAAGTTTTACACAAACAGGAACTAGGTTCGATTGTTAATAGTTTTCCGATAAAAGAAGGATTTGCTTTTGCGACTGTTATCCCACGCAGTGATGTTGGGCAAATGGAAACAACGTCTCCAAGTGGCAAAAAAATGTTAGCTGGAGATGAAGATTTGAAAGCCGTTCAAGTATTTTCAATCGAAGGCACGACTCCTAAAGTTTCCATCGATCCAAATCGAAGTTTTCGCTATAGCGAATGGAAAAAATTCTTCAAAAACAAATCAGAATATTTAAAAGCCATTGGTTGGAATGCGGACACAAAGACAATCAAAAACAATGTCGTCTATAAAGCGACCTACTTTAACCGAAGCGAAAGCGATATCAGCGAAACGTGCATCAACTTAACGGATGCACGAGATGGTAAATTCGAGAATGAAAAGTGGCGCTGCATTCAAGAAAAGCAATAACCGCCCCTTAGAATACTGGCTTAATTGACATTTTTTCACAGCTCTCAGCACACCGACGACAAATATCTGCACACTGAGCCATCAATGCATCTTCGCTTCCCAAGTCCTCGCAGTCGTCTGCACATTTTGAACATATTTCCGCACAAATACCACATGTATCGCGATGAAACGCAGATCCCATCAACATGAATTTAGCTGAAGTTTCGCATATCGAGGCACAGGCCGACAGCAATCCAATATGTTCAACTGAAGCATGTTTTCCCCCTATCTCTAGGCAATGGGAAATCAACGACGAACAACTCTGGAAACAGTCCAGACATAGTTTCACGCAATCTTCTACGGAGTCCGCCATAGCCTCGCGCGATTTTCCGCTCGGTCGGGAGATTTTTTCCCGACCATGTGAATTCACTGTATGTTCCATGCATTCTCCTTTACGCGAGTACGAGTTTTTACTTCACCACGTATCCTGTAGTTTAGTGACGCAGTGTTTGCGAGGATTCTTCTCTTCGAATTGCGGGATGAAGAATTCCATCTTTGATCTTATTTTTCTCAGCTAGATAATCCTTACCTAAGCGAATCAAATCAGCCGCATCTGATTCTTTTTTCAACTCCGGAAACATTTCTGTTTCTTCTTCTTTGATGTGATGTTCAACAAGCTCAGCTAAAACTTTCGCTTTCGCCGACCATATATCTTTATCAACTGATTGTTTTACATCTTCAATCATCTGTTCGGCTAAAGCGTGTTCGACGTCCCCTTCAAATGCTTCTTCCCGCATATCGACTTCTGTTTTCTCAAATGAATAGAGTACAACTTCTTCCGCTTTAGCGTGCAATAGCAATAGAGGTGCGAATTCATTGAATGCCGCTCTACGAGAGCTCAAGTTCATTTCTGAATTTTTCAAAATTTCTATACAACGCTTTAAAGGTTTATGATCATCAAGAATCATTTGAATAACATCATGATGCTTTCCAGTCTCGCCTTGACCTACCTCTACATTCATTTCTGAAGACTCATCTAAATCCACTTTTTTCTTCATAGACACTGCTGGCTTTTTTCTTTTAGGTGATTCAGCCGTTTTCGCCGGCGTCGTTTTTTTCGATACGGCCTTTTTAGCTAAAACTGATTTTTTCATTGCTGTTGATTTACCTTTCTTCACAGAAACCTCCGTTAGTTACTCGATAGACCTATTATTTCAGCAAGAAAGGTGCCGCAGATTTGCTAGTTGAAAGTGGAATGACAAAGCACAAACCGTTTTAGCTATAAACCTTAAGGGGCTATTCGCCCCTCAAGCGGAAAAATTGGCACAAAAGTACAACACACCGACTAACTTAGATTCAAAAATCAATTTAGTTTATTGACACGCAAAATCGGAGCAAAAACATTTGATAACAACGGCTAACCTATTTACGGTTAGAATACATGTCGACACGATTAAAAACCAATATTGGATTCGCACTAGCCTGCTTAGTCATTTGCTTTGCCACTATTAGCTCGAACATTAACACGTCTGAATTTATTGCCGAGAGTCGTTGGACGACCCATACCTTAGAGGTGCGTGGCCTAATTGAAAAGTTATCGAATCATTTTGTAACAGCTCAAAACAACATCCGCGGCTATCACCTTAGTGAGCAGTCCTATTATTTAGACTTATATAACGATGCAAAAAAAGAACTTTTAGAAAGTCTTAAGGGGCTAAGAGTTTTAACGAAAGATAATCCAACTCAGCAAAAAAATCTGGACATCATCGAGCCAGCCATAAATGTAAAAATCAAAGCCTGGGATGGATCGTTGGAACTCAGAAGAAAATTTGGCTTTCAGCGTATACGCGAACGCGCGCAATCGGCAGACGCCAAGAATGCAGACCAAGCTTTTTTTCACGCAATTGATGCCCTCGTAAGCGAAGAAAATAGGCTCCTCTCAACACGCTCACATGAAACGTTCACTCAGGGACGCAATACCCAAATCATTATAGGGGCGGCTGGTTTCTTGGCGTGCTTGCTAATCATCGTCGCAGCCTTTCTTGTCTATCGGGATAGTCGCCGACGCGAATTGGCCGAAGAGAACGTGGATAGATTCTTCACACTCTCGCTGGACTTATTGTGTATTTCAGGAATGGACGGGTATTTCAAAAGACTAAGCCCCTCTTTTTCCGAGTCCCTTGGATATTCGCTGGAAGAACTTTATGCGACCCCTATTCTTGATTTAATTCATCCAGATGATGTCGAAAAGACTAATGCAGAAATTATTAGCCAAGCAAAAGGCAACAAGGTCTTATCATTTGAGAATCGCTTTAGATGCCAAGACGGCACCTACAAAATATTTTCTTGGAAATCTGTCCCCGTAAATAACTTAATGTATGCTGTCGCCCGGGATGTGACTCAGCAGAAAAAATTTGAATCTGAGCTAATGGATGCTCGAGAAGCAGCTCAGAAAGCTGCTATGGCCAAGAGTTCATTTCTAGCAAACATGAGTCACGAAATTCGCACGCCGTTAAATGGCGTAGTCGGAATGACCGACATCATTGCGCGCACAAATTTAGATCCTGATCAAAAAAAATTCGTAGATGCCATACGCACATCCGCGACAAGTCTACTTAGAATTGTAAATGAAATTTTAGATTTTTCAAAAATTGAAGCGGGACAGGTCAACCTTGAAATCATTGATTTCGAGCTCAGTCACATGATCGAAGAGCACATAAGCTTGACTGGCGTACTGGCCCACAACAAAGGTATTCACTTAGAAACCGACATTGACCCTTCCATCCCGCCCGTTTTGCGTGGGGATTCGGCAAAAATTAATCAGATTCTGCTAAACTTTGTTAACAATGCGCTTAAGTTTACTAATGAAGGTCGCATTGTTATTTCTGCAAAAAATCTTTCTCTGTCACCGAGCCACTGCAAAGTAAAAATTAGTGTAAAAGATACGGGTATTGGAATAGATCCTGCCCAGGTATCCGCTCTGTTTCAGCCTTTCGTTCAAGCAGATAACTCGACGGCCCGTCGTTTCGGCGGCACCGGTCTTGGTCTTTCTATTTGCAAACGATTTGCAGAGGTTATGCAGGGTGAAATTGGCGTAGATACGGCTCCAGGACAAGGCTCAACATTTTATGTTATTCTGACGCTTGGAGTATCTGAGCTTAAATCTTTGAATGGATATTCGATTCCAAAACCAAAAGCATCATTGTCCGACAAGAACGTCAGCCAAAAAAATATAGCACATAGAAAAGACATCCGGATTTTGATTGCTGAAGATAACCGAATGAATCAACTGATTGTCATGAACATGATGGCCATTTTGGGATACACAGCTGTCCTTGCCGAGAATGGAGAAGATGCTATTCGTCTGTATTCGGAATCAAAATTCTCTCTCATACTGATGGATCAGCACATGCCTGTGATAGATGGCATTCAAGCTAGCGCGGAAATTCGAAAACGTGAAAAAGAAACTAACTCGGACAGACGCATCCCTATTATTGCTTTCACAGCAACTGTAATTCAAAACGATCAAAAACATCAATTCAAAGACTTGATGGATGACTTCCTGTTAAAACCCGTGTCTCTGGAAGCCCTTGAGGGGATGCTTATGAAATGGGAAGATCTAATCCAATAGCTGAGTTCCCACTTGCTTAGCGAGATGACTTTGAACTTGGGCAAGTTCTGGTTTAATTGTCGAAAAATTATTTTCCCACTCTTGCATTTTCATTTGGGCCAATTGCAGTGCGGCCTGGCCATTTCGAGTTAAAGAAATCATTTTGCGTCGTGAATCGCGTGGATCATCGGCTACAAAAACAAAACCTTTTTTTTCCAGACGTTTCAAACTTTGTGTTAGTGTACTAGGATGCACACCCACACCTTTCGCCAAAGCCAACGCTGACGCCGCCGGCATATCCATTAATTTATTTAACAGGCACCATTGAACAAGACTCAATCCAGTTTCGCGCTCAGAAATTTTATTAAAATTATGGATAGAAAGGCCTATCTTAAAAATAGAAAGCAATTCCGTTTGACTCATTTGCTAGCCTCCAACATAGGGCGATGAAAACGAATAATTGTTTTTAACACCTGATTTATCTCGGATTGATGCTTAATAAAATACTTCGCCTGCGACGATTTCTTCTGCCCCACGCGAACGGTCATAATTTGGCCCAGGTTGTAGTCTAAGCTAAAAATATCTTCATCCGACTCATCATCACCGATATAAAAAATATGTTTTACTGTCGATCGCTTAATCAGGTCTAAGATAGCAGTTCCTTTGTGGGGCGCTCCTAGCGGAATCAAATTCACCACGGATTTCCCAAAAATAACTCTAGCCTCGGGATTCAACTTACGAATAGCGTCTTTAATACGAACTAAAGATTCTTTTTTACTTCGCGAACGACGATAGTGAATGGCTAGCGAATGAACTTTTTCTTCAACTTCGACACCCGCTCCAAAATCGACCTCCGACAAGATGTCCAGCCACTTCTTACAAACTTGAATAGCCTCATCAACAGATTTACGACTATCACTGATCAATTCAGAATCGTGATTACCTATCAAAAATTGGGGTTTAAAAGGCACTCGCTTCCTAAGATCACTTAAAGTCCGGCCAGAAACAATAGCTACTGGCGCAAGCTTGGAAAGTTCTTTAAGCAATCCTTCCGTGGTTTTTGTCATATACGCATCACTCGGGGACGTCACAATTTTGGCAAGCGTTCCATCAAAGTCGAATGCATATAAAGTTTTTGTAAATGATAATGACTCTAGAACAATCATGCTGCTCTTCGAGAACAACGGCATCATAACGTTAACCCCGTTTCTTTAAATGGTTTTTTATTCCGATCACGATCCAGGAAACGCGTACGTTGGCGAATTTTGGACGCATCTAAAAGCATTCGTCCCGCCCACCGATACACGTTAAATTCTTGAATATAATTTCTCATACTTAACATACGGCTTCGCTGTTCTTGATGAGGCATTTCAAGTGCAATTTTTAGAGCCGATGCGCATTGGTCAATGTTATAAGGATTTACTATCAAGGCTTCTAGAAGTTCTCTTGATGCACCAGTGAATTGACTTAGGATCAGTACGCCTAACTCGTCCGTTCTCGCCGCGACAAATTCCTTGGCCACCAAATTCATGCCATCATGAAGACTACTTACAAAGCATACGTTTGCGCCCCGGAAATACTCGTACACCTGCCGTGGCTCATGATGACCAATGATTAATTTAATCGGTTGATAGGTATCATTACCAAAGCGTAGATTGATTTTTTCAGTTAGCGCTTTGACTTCGGCTTCAAAATATTGATATTGATCAATGTAGGCCCTCGATTTTTCGGCGACCTGAATAAACGTAAACCGACCAACCCATTTCGGTTCGATTTCTAATAGACGTTCTACGGCGCGAAATCGTTCCAAAATACCTTTAGTATAATCTAAACGATCCAAACCTAAACCAACCAATGTATCCGAAGGAAGTCCATTTATTTTACGAATGTACTGCTGGCAATCGCTTACCGAGCGTTGTCCCTTTAACCACTTTACCGGATGCTCAATTGAAATTGGATAGCTTTTCACGACGGTTAAGCCGCCACGATATGATATCGCCGAGGTTTCCTTGTTGATACGCGCCTCCATGAAGCCCTTCACTGCATCCATAAAATTATGACAGTGAAACTGAGTATGAAATCCTAAAATACTGCTACCCAACAAACCATCGATAATTTCTTCACGCCACGGGCACACTCCGAAAACTTCAGGATTTGGAAATGGAATATGCCAGAATGTTATAATCGTCGCTTTCGGCAACCGCTGCTTAATCATCTTTGGCAAAAGAGCCAAATGATAATCTTGCACCAGCACAACAGGATCGTCCGTCTTGGCTTCCTGAACTACGGCATCGGCGAACTTTTCGTTTACAGCTACATACTGTGCCCAATCGCTAGAACGGAATATCGGCCGAACGTGAGCAATATGACATAGCGGCCAAATTCCTTCGTTAGAAAATCCGTAATAGTAACCATTTTCTTCTTCTTGAGTGAGCCATACCCGTCGTAATTGATAGCTTGGGTCTTCCGGTGGCACGCGCACGCGATCATATTCATCAACAGCCGCCAAATCACCATCACTCCCGCCATGCGCAATCCAAGTGCCGGAACAGGCACGCATTACAGGTTCCAATGCAGTTACCAATCCACTAGCGGGAAACTGAATATCAATTTCTAGACCTCTAAAGATATGCTGATAAGGTTCACGATTAGATACCGTCAATACTTCGTCACCCTTGAGTTCGCGATGAAGAATTTCTTTTAAGGTCCACGGAGTCCAACTGACTTGCCCCTCGTCGCGAGTTCGCCGATCATCTTCCAAATCACGAATAAGTCTTTTTAAATCATTTTCAATCGGCCGTAGATCATCTGACATTATCGACCGATTGGTATCTCGTTCATTCCGGATCATTGCACGAATACCTTTCATCCAGCCGCGAAAACTTAACTGGGCAATCAAGACTGTAATTAAAGAAATCAGAATCAAAAGACCCACAAAAAAATACAAGATGTATTCTTTAATAAACGAACTGCGGCGCTCTACAAACTTTAAGTCATGTACTAGAGCCAGTTGCCCAATTCGCCGTGTTCCATCATCAATCGGGTAAAAGGCTAAATGAATTGGCCCTTGAGATAAATTTACAATTTTGTTGGATACATCTTCATGCGCGGCAGAATCGCGACAGCTAACGCCGTCTGGGAATGTTCCCGATTTATGAATTAAGATGTCGTCCTTGTTGCAGAATCCAATGGCAGAAAGCCGCTCATCTTGAATGGCACGATTCAATAATTGTTGCACACGCAAAGGCCGATTTTCTAATTCGATTAGCGTGTCCTGCATCGTGTTCGCAATTAGTTTTGTCCGAATATCCAGATCGCGAGTGAACCACTTAAATGCTAACGAATCTACCAAAGGTAGCACACCATAAGTGATAAGGCCAAACATGACAAATAGTGGTAGAACAAACCGCATCGCTAAACGCATGATTTACATAATTTACTTTTATATAAAACAAAAAGTACAGAATTTTATCAGAGAGCAGCATGTCATGCTATCGGTTCCCCTATTTTAAGAACCTTTTTCTAAAACTGCGAATAAAATTTGCTCTATTAGAGTATCACGAAATTCTTTATCAGCTAACGTAATTTGATAAAACTTTTTTGAGCTCACTGATGTTCTCATCAAACCCAAGAATGGAGATAAAACCTGAATTGCAATGATTCGGTCATTTTCCGTCGAGCTGCGAAGATAGCCAGCATCGCGCCCCTTTTTTATAAATTGAGTGAACATTTCCCAAGTTTTAAAAAATGTTTGCGAAAAAACACGCTCAGCACCTTCTTGTTGTTTCTCTAGCTCTTCCAGAAAAAGACGAATCAATAACGGATTATCTAAATATAACTTTACAGTTCCATTTAAAAAACCTTTAAGTCGAACCTCGAAATCTTGACGAGATTCAAATTTACCCAACAGTACTTCGACCCGTTCAAGCTGACCTTTTGTTAACTCTTCTAGAGCCGCCACCAGAAGCCCTTCTTTGCCCGAAAAGTAATACGAAATTAGACTAATATTTAGTTTGGCCTGATTGCAAATTTCCCGAACAGAAACGGCGTGGAAGCCTTTCTTTGAGAAAAGCTCCACTGCAGTATCGATAAGTTTTTTTCGAGAATCTACATTAACATCTTTAGGAATCACTGCTTCATTATTTTGAGATTTCACTAAATCCTTCCTTTTCGATGGTTACTGTTTTTGCCTTTAGTTCTGCGGCTTCTACTTGCTTCATTAGTTTTTCAATGCCAGCTAGTTTATGGGCCTTCTTTAAACTCCAGCGACGGAAACGGTCGATATAGGAAAATGCAGCCGGAACCACAACTAAAGTTAAAAGTGTCGACGAAATTAGTCCACCAATTACGGCGACACCCATTGCTGTTCTTTGCTTAGAAGCCTCATTCAAACCTATTGCAATCGGCAACATACCAGCAATCAATGCCAACGTCGTCATTAAGATCGGACGCAAACGGACGCGGCCGGCTTGAATCACAGCATCGGCCATGCTCTTACCCTCATCAAGCAACTGATTTGTATAGTCCACAAGCAGGATCGAGTTTTTTGTCGCAACCCCCAGTAGCATAATACAACCAATCATCGAAAACATATTTAGTGATTCTTTTGCAATCAACAGTGCATAAAAAGCTCCACAAGCCGCTAGAGGCAACACGAGCAAAATCGTGATGGGCGTAACAAAAGACTCATACAGACTAGCTAGAACCAGATAAATCAACAACACACCAAGCAAAACCGCTACCAGAGCGCTTTGCATAAGCTCTTGGAAACTTTCTGCCTGACCTACGAATATATAACGCATATCCGGTGGCAATTTAATCTCTGAAGTCATGATACGCTTTACATCATCCATCGCCGCACTCATACCAGGGCCTTTAGGATTTACATCTGCACCAATTTGCACATAACGAGCACGATCTTGACGAGTGATACTCGCAGGGCCTGTTGCTGTTACAGGCTCTGCCACGTTTTTCAAAAGCACTAACGACTGGTTCACGTTTGGAATGTAAACTTCGTTAAAGCTTGTTTGCAAATCACGCTGGTCTGGCTTCAAGCGAACACGAATATCATACTCTTCACCTTTTTGTCTGAATACAGCTGGCGTCGAACCTTCAATTAATGTCCTAAGCTCCATACCCATTGAACTAGTCGCTACACCCAAACGCTCTGAGCGTTGTTTATCAGGTACAACTTGGAATTCTGGCTTACCAGGACGGTAACCAGTGTCCACGTCTAATAGCGCCGGATGATTTTTTAGTTTCGCTAGAAGTTCGTTTGAAACCTCTTCGAGTTTCTTTAGATCCGTGCCAATAATATTGATCGTGAATGGACGCATGCCCCCACCCATCATATCTACGTCTTTTACGATAGGGCGCGCGTACGCAAACTCTTTCAACTGACCACGGACACGCTCTTTAAAATCTGTCGTATTGATCTTACGCTCTTTGCTTGGAACCATGTTGACAAAGAACGATGCAATATTCGATTGGCCGCTCTGCCCACCCACAAACATAACTGATGTCAGAACTTCGGGATTTTTTCTAAGCGCAGCATCGACCTTTTGCGCCTCTTCGGCCATGCCATCTAGGCTGGTACCCGGTGGCATTTCGATGCTAACTGAAAATTCGCCCGTATCTTGCGCTGGTAAGAATGTTTTTGAGACATACTTTAAACTAAAGATACTGACTACGAAAATAACAAACGCACCGATCAAAATCATGAATGGACGTTTTAAAGAGGCGCGAATGATATTTTCATACTTATCTTCTAAATAAGATTGAAAGCGGTCGAACGCTTTTAACACTCGCCCCATCGTGCGTGCCCAAATACCTAATCCTTCACCCGGTTTTCCGTGTCCACCACCACCGAAGTACGCAGATAGCATTGGCGCCATCGTAACAGCGTCGAACAAACTAATAACCATGGCAAAGCAAATTGTAAGAGCAAACTCTTTAAAGAACTGGCCAACGACGCCGGACAAGAAGCCCATCGGTGCAAAGACTGAAATAACAGCCAAAGTCGTTGCAATAACGGCCATTAAAACTTCTTTTGTACCATCAGACGCTGACTTAATTGGATCTTTACCCATTTCGGCATGGCGGAAAATATTCTCCCGCACCACAATTGCGTCGTCGATCAAAAGACCAACCGCCAAACTGAGCGCTAGCAAACTCATAATGTTAATGCTGAAGCCAGCTAAGCTCATTAAGAAGAACGCACCAATTAAAGAGTTGGGTAATGCTAATCCTGTAATGAATGTCGAACGTCCGCTTCCTAAGAAGAAGTAAACCACAAGGATAGTTAACAATACCCCAATGATGATAGATTCTTCCACGTCGGCTAAGTTCGCACGAATTGGATTCGCGCCATCGCGCACAGTCGTTAGCGTCGCATTAATTGAACTTGCCTTTAACGAATCGTTAATTTTAGAAACACTTTTCTTAACCGCGTCCGCGACCGCAACAGTGTTTGCACCGGATTGACGATACAACATTAAAAATACCGACTTATTACCATTCAGGAACGCTTTTGATTTTTGGTCTTCAACCGACTCTTTAACAGAGCCGACTTCTTTAATAGTTACAGGGACATCATTACCTAGGAAACTAACGACAACGGACTCAATATCCTTGATCGCTTGGAACTGACCCAAAGTACGCATGACGGTTTCATTTTTCCCGCCTTCATATTTTCCAGCGGGAATATTCTGTCCAGATGCCGCGATACGATTACTAACTGTCGTTGCTGACAATTCGTAATCTTTTAATTTTTTGCGATCTAACTCAACATGAATTTCACGCTTACGACCACCGATGATTTCAACCAAGCCCACCTGATTCACTTGTTCTAAACGGGGCTTAACTTGGTATTCCGCTACGTCATACAAATCAGCCTCTGATAAATCGGCAGATAAGGACAAAATCAAAATCGGCTGATCGGCTGGATCTAGACGACGAACGATAGGCTCTTCGATATCAGTTGGTAATTTACGTTTTGCTGACGACACTTTATCGCGGATCTGCTGTTCCGCATATTTAATATCTGTTTCCAGCGTGAATTCGGCAACAACAGTACTCACACCTTCATTACTTGTTGAACGAAGAGTTTTGATACCCGTAACGGTACTCATTTCTTCTTCTAGTACTTTAGAAACAAGTGTTTCTACTTCCTCTGGCCCTGCACCCGCATAGATAGTATTTACCATTACGATAGGGAACGTCACGTTCGGAAACATATCCACGGGCATTTTCCGAAGGGACATCAATCCCACGACTAACAAGATAACTACGATGGCCGTAATAAAAACGGGACGTTTAATTGATAAATCTGCTAGGCTCACTGGCCACCTCCGAAAGTTTTTAACTGCGCATAGATATTAACCACTTCTGCTTGTGATCTTAACCGTGCCAACTGTGCATTGGCGTAATCTTGTTCAAATTGCAAAACTGTAAACGTTGTTGTTAAGCCTTTGGCTTGACGACTACGTTCAAATTCCATTTTACTACGTTGCGCTTTTTCCATTTTCTGCGCTAACTGATAACGACCCATACTATCTTTAAATTGATTTGTTAGATCTTTCCATTGCCGTTCTTGTTCAAACACTTTACGTTGATAATTTAAATCCGCAGCCATAGCTTCTTTGCGATAACCTTGACGAACGCTGTCCACCGTTCCTAAACTTAATGGAATGTCTACACGCAAACCGACAACGTAATTAGGATGATCTGATTTCAACCCTTCCTTTACCGCTTCATTTGAGTCAGCGTCTCGACCGGTCATACCGTATGTTCCATACAAACTTACGTTCGGTTTGTTTTTCTCTTCACCTAAACGGCTGCTAGCTTCCGCCAAGTTTTTTTGATAGGCAGCCGCCTTTACGTCATCTCGATATTGTTCACGTTTCGGAACATCTAGACTTAACAGAATTTTTTCATCCAGCAGCGCCACTTGTTCCATGACGACTTCAGAATCAAGGCCTCTCATTGTATTGAAGTTACGGCTCGCCGCACGTTCTTCGTCCAAAGCGGACTGTAATTCTAAACTGCGGGCCAAATAGTTTGCTTCCGTCTGCAAGAAGTCCGATTGATTACCTAGATTTAGTTTTGCTCGTTGGCCACTCCACTGTTTCATTTTTTCGGCTCGGCCAACTGTTTCTTTTGTTGCAGCCACCGCTTCACGCGCGATGGCCAAACGCCAGTATGCACTTTCTGCCTGGGCTAGAAATTGTTTTTGCTTATACGACTCACCAAATTTACTCGCGCTCACTTGCGACGAAATCACATCTTGAGCTGCACGCGTTTCTGCACCTAACCAGTTACGTCCTAGTGATTGAGTTAACTCAACAACTGGACCAGATGTGTAGTAATTTGTTAAAGGCACGAATGCTGTGTTTGCGCCCGGCAATGCCATGTTTACATGATTATATAGAAGCTTAGCCTCTAAACCAAAATCCGTAACTTGCTTTAAACCTAGCGAATAAGAGGTTGACGTCATCTCGTCACCTTGCAGAGGCGAGCCTGTCTCACGTTTATCATTTAAATACTGAGCAGTGCCTAATAATGATGGGCGTGTTGAGAGTTTTGACTCTTCGGCTCGTTGCTCGCTCGCCTCAATTGTCTTTTCACTAGCCTGAAAGCCCTGATGGCCTTTACGAACCTGATTTAAAAACTCATCTACCGTCATGCGTGCACCTTGAGCGTAAGCTCCCTTCGTCGGGACCAGAGCTAAGGCGAAAACCAACATTGACGTTCCCACTTTTTTGATTGTTTTTTCTATTACATTTCCCATTGCTAACCACCGTTATTTATGTAATTGTTTACTTACATGATTGAGTATCGGCGGAATTTTCCGATTTATCAAGTAATTGTTTAATTGCAAAAGTATAGTTTTTAGACATACTGGAATAACGCATGCAAATCATGGACTTAGGAAGGTAGGAAATGGGTACCAAAGCAAAACCTCAGGCAGGCAAAGCGCCTCAAGATAAGACATCGACCCACCCAAAAAGGGACCGATCGATCACAGAAGAAAAACTCTTAAAAGCTGGAACCGCCGTGTTCTCAAGGTATGGATATGACGCCGCTACCACCAAACTCATATCGACAAAATCGGGCGTAAATGAATCCTTAATTATGCGCTATTTTGGGGGCAAAGAGGGCCTGCTGTTAGAAATACTGCGCCGTTATTTTGAAGAGAGTCGCCAAATCCCGCTCGACTACCCCCCTCAAGACAATTTAAAAGATGAATTCCGACATTATCTTGAGTTTGGGCGTAACAATTCAAAGAAGAACAAAGAAATCGTGCGCATTATGTTATTACGCGCCTCTCTAGACACTAAAATTCGAGACAAAGTTCAAGCTATGCTACCTGCCAATGGCGACCCTAAATTTGTGGAACGTATTGATTTACTCAAAGCCAAAAAGAAGATCCCACAGGATTTAGACCCTAAGTTCTTATCATTGATTGGTTTTCAGAACTTTTGCACGACCTTTATCTCGGGGTTTTTATTTGATGATAAAACAAGTAAAGAAATTCAAATGGCTTTGGATATGTTGGTTGAATTCACCCTAGACGGAGTTCTAAAAACGAAAAGCTAATTTTTGCGCTTAGAGGAACGATGATTCGGCTCTTTTACTCGTTCAGCTGTTACCGATTTTTTGCGTTTTCTCTTTTGCTGAACTTCTAGCATTTTTTCTTGCTTCACCTGACTGGCGCGAACCTCGGCTTCCAATTTAAGATAGCTTTCCCAGCGATCAGGCTCTAACAGGCCATCCGCAATAGCTTCCTTAATGGCACAGCCCGGCTCAGTTTGATGTTTACAGTCACTAAACTTACACTGACCGAATAACCCCACTACATCACTGAACTCGGCCTCTAAACCCTGCGTATGATCTGATAAAGCCAGTTCACGCATTCCCGGAGTATCAATAACTAATCCCCCAAATCGACTGACGTATAAATTTCTTGACGTTGTAGTATGACGACCTCTGCCATCTTTTTCTCGAATTTCTTGAGTCTTAATTTTATCTTTACCGATTAAAAAATTAACTAGCGTCGACTTGCCAACTCCCGAAGATCCAATAATTACAGCAGTCTTGCCAGTCTCTAAATACTCTCCAAAGAAATCAGCTTGCTCAAACGAGTCTTTCGACAACGCATGAACGGGAATTCCCGGAAACAGAGCCTTCAAATCAGATACAAACTCCGCCGTTTCCTCAGGATACAGATCTGATTTGGTTAAAAGAATAACTGGCGCCGTATCTGAATCAAGCGCGATAGCTAAATAGCGCTCAATTCGACGTTCATTCAGATCTTCATTCAAAGATGTCACAATAAAAGTGTAGTCAACATTTGTAGATAAAATTTGCGCGTCCGACGATTCACCAATTTGTTTTCTGTAAATCGTAGTCTTTCGCGGACAGATTTGATGAATGATGGCTTTATCCGCATCGTCCAATATTTCAATCAGAACCCAATCACCCACAGCGGGATAATCTTTGCGACTCATAGCTTGATGTTGCATCTTTCCACTAATAGCGGCCCAGCAGGTCGCATCTTCGCTCCACTGAACTTTATAAAGAGCGCGTTCTTCACAGATAACTCGTGACGGAACACACATCCTTATCTCTTCCGTCACGGGCGTCTGAGCAAAAAAATCGCTCCATCCATACTTAACTAAAAAATCTTCATCCTGACCTATACAGACTCCATTATTGCCGCTATACCCATTCCACCCGCAGTGCAGATAGAAATCAAGCCGCGTTTTTTGCCACCGGATGACAATAACTTAGCAAGCGTGCCAGTGATACGTGCTCCGGTCGCCGCAAAAGGATGCCCCAAAGCCACGCTACTACCGACTTGATTGATTTTACTTCGTTCAAACTTACCAATCGGAGCCGAACGACCCAAAACTTCACGGCAGTATTTCTCATCCTCCATTGCCTTCAAGTTACACAGAACTTGACCCGCAAAGGCTTCGTGCAATTCAAAATAGTCAAAATCCGCCGGAGTCAGTTTATTACGAGCAAACAATTGTGAAATTGCTTTTGTTGGCGCCATCAACAAACCATCGCCTTTTACAAAATTAATGGCAGCCACTTGCACATCAATCAATTTAGCTAAAGGTTTTGCGCCGATTTTATCGGCACCGATTCTATTCCCAACAAGAACTGCCGCCGCACCATCTGTCAGCGGAGAACTATTCCCAGCTGTTAGCGTTCCTGCTTTAGGATCGAATGCTGGTTTTAATTTCGCAAGTTTTTCTAAAGAGGTATCTCCACGTAACGTTCCATCTCGTTTTAAACCATGGAATGGATTCACTAGATCGTCATAGAAACCATTATCATAAGCTTTCGCGCCATTTTTATGACTAGCTAGCGCAAACTCGTCTTGCTCTTGACGAGTTATTCCCCATTCTTTCACCATCAATTCGCAGTGCTCACCCATCGACATTAATGTGCGTGGTTCATTCACGCTCGGAACGGATGGTTTCAGCGCACCTAAACTCATTTTTGTTAAAGCTTGCACACGCTCGCCAAATGTTCTGGCTTTGTTTAAATCAAGCAACACCTGCTGAAATGTTTTAGAAACTTCGATTGGTAAATCGCTATTCGTGTCGACACCGCCAGCGATACCGATATCAATTACTCCTGTATGTGCTTTTAAGCCAATTTGCCAAACATTTTCTAAGCCAGTACCACAAGCACGCTGAACATTGTACGCCGGCGAATGCGGATGAACTTTTGTTGATAGCAAGACTTCGCGAGCTAAATTAAAATCAGACGAGCTATTCATCACAGCGCCAATCGCTGTGTCATCAATTAATTTGCCTTCTAAATGATAACGGTCCACTAACCCTTCCACGGCGGCGACCATCAAGTCTTTGCGACTAACATCAGCATAGGTCGTTTGGCTCTTTGCAAACGGGACACGAGAACTTCCTAAAATATACACATCATTATTATTTGTTTTCATATTTCACTCCATCTTTCGAAATAGTTAATAATATTTTTTTTGTTGTTTTAATCATATCCATTTTTAAATCGTCATTCTTCATTGACCGAGCCATTACCAAGGCGCCCACCATCGAAGCAAAAATAAATTTGGCATATTTCATACGTTCTTCACTGCGTTTATGAGGCATTCCCTGCGATAGAGCCAAAAACATCGCCTGCATTTTTTCTTCAATCATTTCACGGACCGATGGTTTCAATCTATGCAGATCTGCACCTAACGCTACAAACATACATCCCCGCTCAACCGCATCGATATGCCTCTCATCCAAGTAGTACTCAATAAACTTGGTTACAGTCTGGGAACCATGTTTTTTGTAGTGTTCAGAATGCAGCTCAATTAGTCGATCAAGCTCTCTAAGAATCACCTGCGCAAACAAATCATCCTTAGATTTAAAATGACTATACAGTGCACCCGACGTCAAACCTAAACGCTTCATTACTTTATCCACCGGAGCCGCACTTTGGCCCCAGACCTTTAAGCTCGCTAAAGCTTCGACTAAAATTTTTTCTTTAATCTGAGCTTTTTCCTCTTGGCTTACTCGCATGTCATGATCCTTATTATTAATAACGCTCGTTATTAATATCGGTCGATAGTCTGTTTTTGTCAATACTCTAAAATGAGAATGCCTTTAGAACATTTACGCTATATGGCCTAATTGCAGATGAAACCCAACCCATAGAAGCGCCAGACGGAATGTTTTTATAATTTAATTAGATTTTGAGACACCCAGACGATCTAGTGTCGTGTGGGATTTCTTAAGTCTTTTGGATAACCAAAAGGTTGTTTACTACGGCGCCAATAAAACGGCCGACGACTGATTGCCGCTCTATTTTCTTTCTCGATCGTTTCCAAAGTTTTTGTGAGTTTTTCTTTTTCGGTTATATTTTTTCTGTGCTTAGTGACGTCCTTGTTCATCATTACCTCGCATATTGGTTTAACTACCGATAAATTAGCAACATCAACGCCATACTAAACATGTCGTAATTCATTTCATCCAAATCATCTCTGCCTAATATTTAGCACTTGAGGCAGAATGAATCGCCTCTGACAGAGTTTGGGGCAAATCGCAACGTGACGTCTTGAATACTTCAAATATACAAACCAACGTCACTCTTTTTAATGGCACTTACTTTGCTTTACTTTCTATCAACTACGATCTGCGGTGCTCACCAACAGATCATGTTGCTATAAAAACTCTTTATTCTAGTATCCCTCCCCTCAAGGTTGGCGAGTTTTTGCACTCCCAGCCTTTCTTTAAAATTTCTCTCAGAACTATTTTTTGACATTGAAAAGGTAGGCTCTGAGGGAAATTTCTCTTTCTTCAAATGCGTTGTAAGAATCATGTTCGAACTCACACCTGAAACTTCCGCACTTTTTTTTTCGACTAAGGCAAGCTTCTTGCTCTTCAAGTCCGTAAGAGCTCAGCGGACAGAAAATTAACGGTTTTCTGAAGGAGAAATCATGATTAAATTTAGTACGGTTTTTGGTATCTATAAAACAAGAAATGAAACGCAAGATACAATGGACTCACTAGCCGATGAGGGTTTTGATACATCAAAAATTTCGCTTCTATTTCCGGAAAATGCTAGCCCTCAAAACAATTTAGTCACGACTAATTCAAATTTATTGCGAGGCCAAACTATCAATCAGAATCTCGATCTGATGGAGGACGCCAGGACCTTACATATACCTGGCTATGGTCCTTTAATAGCAGCCGGCCCCGCTATGGAATTCTTAACCCACGCTTCCCATGGGGACACTGGATGGCTTTCAGGGCCATTGATACAGCAAGGCATTCCCGAATACGAAGCGATAAAATATGAAAACAATGTAGATGAGAGCGGGTTCTTGTTAGCAATAGACTGCTCTAGCTTCCAGAGGCAGCAATTGGCTCAGAAAATCTTATCAGACAAAGGCGCACGCTATGTGGCATTTACATCCAATGGAAATTTGGAGGATACGCAATCGCTTTGGACTACTCCAACCACCGCTTCAAAATTTTGAAGCGGAGCCAAATAATTTGTTTTAATAAAATATCTAAGCTTGCTCTTTAGGCATAAAAAATAATTTAAAGTTTCTCCAATAAGGCGCCACGGTTGCTTTCGCTCTATCAAACCATGTCTGACAAAGAACACCATTGACAATCACGATATTGTCACAATTGCCATTCAAACAACCGCCTTCATACTCCCATGTGTTGATTTGAAATTGAGTAGGAACTCTGAAGGAGTTTGGAAAAAATCTACGTCTTAGACTATTTCTGTTTGATGAATCAAATTTTTTCATTTGAACCTCCTTATACTACCTTTTTGTTAGCGGCGATATCGCGCGCACGGTATAATTTTAATATATCAATCGCTCGCTGTTTCCATTTCGAATTATCGACATGGATTGCAACTAACATTGTACCCCCACGAATAGATTTCTCACACAGACGAGCAACGTACTCTGGCACACCGAACCCTGTAACTGCACCAGCTAATGCTCCAGCGAAAACGCCAACACTCATCGCTACTGAAAAAACCATCCACGGGGCACGTTGCGCGACAATTTCAGCACCTGGAACGTTAACCCAACCATTTAATCCCGCCCAACCATAAAGTGCTCCTAGTATAGTTCCCGCGATACCTCCCATTACTGAATACTTATAAGCCATTGTCTCTTTAGCAAATGCAAGTTCAGCCCGCCCCTCAGTAACTGGCATTATTACGGAAACATCGGATTTCCTAAAACCACGTTCCTCTAGAGCTTCCACAACGTGATCTAAATCAGTTTTGGTTTTTAAAATGGCAGTGACGGCTTCACCGGATTCGGCGATTTGCACTTCTTTTGCTGTGTCGTCAGTCATAATATCCTCCCAAAGAAACTAATTCCTGTCTTATATTCCTATTCTGTTGGTACTTTTTAATATTGGTTACTTGCCAATATATAAGAGAATAATAAATGCAATGACAAAGCCAATCAGGCTCTTCTAAATCGCAGTTCATAATTCGATATGGGGCAGTTTTATAAAGAGAGTCGGGAAAACTTCCACAACCATGTGATGTGACGTAAAACTAATTTGCCAAACCCCAAAGTGTTTCGTTTTTCCCCACGCATCAAACATGACACGACTTGCCGGGGAATATTGGTACGGATGTTGCTCTTTAACATGAGTCTGTCGATAGATGAGTGTGGAAAATTAGGAACAAAGACACTGCAAAATGTCTTCCTAAAATGAATTCATTTCCACACTCACTACTGACAAGTTGTTAGAAATATAGATTTTTTTCGGATAACAAAAAGCAGACAAATCCTGTTAGTTTTTGATGGAAGACGAGAAAAATTACACATTTAATTAACTTTATGGGGTACTCAATGGGGCAAAAAGCAACATTCCATTGTGGCAAAAAGCCTCATATGCTAGGTAAAGGGGATGAGCCGAATGAAAGCTAGAATCGCACTTATAGATGACGACCGTGATACACTAAAACTGCTAAGCAACTTCTTCGAAAATCTAGATTACACTACATTTCTATATGAAGATGCTTTGAAAGCATTTGAAGATATCTCGAATAACAAACTGAATTGTGATGTTATTGTTACTGACTTTAGTCTTCCTAATATTTCAGGTATTGAATTCACTAAGCGAATGAAAACTTTGGGTAATCAAATTCCCATTATCCTAATTACCGCAAACAGAAAAGTAGAGGTGGCTGTTGAGGCCATTCATGCCGGCGCCTACGACTTTGTTGTTAAACCCATCCACTTCCCACAACTCCTAGTTTCGGTAGAGCGCGCATTGCACTTACTTCGCGTCGAACAAGACAACCAAACTTTAAAAACAGTTGTTAAACTTCAGGAAGGCACAACAAGCCTTGAAGGGGTTATCGGTAAAAGCCCTGGCATCAAACACGCTTTGGATTTAGCTCGTAGAGTGTCTCAATCAAGTTCAAACGTTTTGATTTCAGGGGAAAGCGGAACAGGTAAAGAAATTATCGCAAAAACGATTCACGTGCTAGGTCCCCGCAAAAAATTTCCTTTTGTCGCAATCAATTGCGCATCTATTCCAGAAAACTTACTTGAATCAGAGTTATTCGGCCATGCAAAAGGCTCATTCACTGGCGCCTCTGAAAAGAAAGTCGGCTTATTTGAAGAAGCCGATGGCGGCACACTATTCCTTGATGAAATTGGGGATTTAAATCTTTCTTTGCAAGCTAAGCTTCTTCGCGTTCTTCAAGAAAGAAAAATTAAGCGCATAGGTGAAAATCAATATCGCCCTATTCGCGCACGTATCGTGTGCGCTACACACAAGAACTTACGCGAAGAAGTTGAAAAGAAAAACTTCCGAGAAGATTTGTTCTTCCGTTTAAACGTTATTCCCATATGGATTCCACCTTTAAGAGAACGCAAAGAAGATATTATTCCTCTTGCAGAATTCTTTTTAAATAAATTTTCGGCATTAAATAATATTCGTGGCAAGTATTTTAGCAACGATTGCTTAGAGGCATTGATCAAGCATCCATGGAAAGGTAACGTTCGTGAACTTGAAAATTCAATTGAACGTGCATTGGTATTAGCTGAAACCGATCGTATCGAAGCGGACGATGTTATTCCGGTTGACCAATCCGACACACGTGAAACTAGCATAGAAAATGCATTTGATTTTAGTAGAATTTCACAATCTCGCCTGTTGTCGGTGGAAGAATTGATCAATAAATATATTAGCTACGCCCTTGAAATTAATCATGGAGTGAAAGAAAAGACAGCTAAAGATTTGCAGATCGACAGAAAAACACTTTACAGACGTTTGAAAGAAATGGAGCATTGATTCCGTTAGAAATTTTAGGAGTTACACATGTCATTTAGTAATCAAATTCCACATGAAATGAAAGTAGTTTACATTCAGCGACGCCTATCAGACTTCGCGGAATGTAACCGTGCAATTGAAACTGGTGATTTTTCGTTTCTAGAAAAAGTTGGCCATCAAGTAAAAGGCAACGCACAATCATTTGGCTTCGATGCTTTATCGCCGATCGGTGTCGCGCTAGAAGCTGCAGCGAAAGAAAGAAATATCGAGAATATCAAAAAGGCTGTACACGACTTTGGTGCAGCAGTTGCAAATATTCAGAAGACAGAACTATAGGGAATATTTCCCCCACTTTGGGGATTATTTCCTTTTTATTTTGTACTTATACTGAATCATCACTCCTCGCTCTTGGTACGCGATTTGCTTTTACTTTTTATGAAACTAATAAAGAGATTAAAGAGCAAAACAATTCACAGGGGAGTTTTACGATGTCTTTCTCAACTGCAGAACAGCAGATCTATAACAAAGAATTTTTCGAATCGCCGGTCTTCAAAGCTACCTACAAAAAAATGTTTGGTCGCAGACAAAATATTTCAGGAAAAGTGAAGCGCATCTTATTAATTGAGGACGATATCGACATGAGTGAGGTGATTCAGTTAAGATTGAAAAAGATGTACTCATGCAAAGTAGATGTTGCATCGGATCCTTTTGAAGCCATGAACA
Organism: Bdellovibrionaceae bacterium UBA2351; assembly: GCA_002344565.1. Taxonomy (GTDB): domain Bacteria; phylum Bdellovibrionota; class Bdellovibrionia; order Bdellovibrionales; family Bdellovibrionaceae; genus UBA2316. The sequence goes on from DDTZ01000052.1 coordinate 43,399, forward strand.
AAATGGTTGAAGGTTACTATGATTTAATCATTTTGGATTGGAATCTACCTGTTCTAAATGGGGAAGAAACTTTATTACGCGCTGATCAAGCTATGGCGTATGAACCAGGATTACCAATCGAATGGGATAAAAACGAAGTTCCTGTCGTCGTGTTCTCTTCAACCGCACAAGAGGAATGCAAGGTCAGAAAAACTAAACACTTTAATTACGTAGGACACGTTTCTAAATCGCAGCCACTGAATAAAATTTTAACCACGATTGCAGACTTCATCCAAAGAAAAACAGCTGGGTTTAGAGCCGTTTAAACAGCAATCTAATTATTTTAGTTTAATTAAGCCTTCAGAGGAGGAAACCATGGAAAATCAAGTTAGGTATAAAGACTTCACTCCCAACAAAAGCGAACAGCAAGTTTGCGCTAGTATTTTAAACTTGATCAATGAATTGGCACCGTCTGATTCATTCGTTCAAGCAAAAGTGAAACAAGATGCAGACGGTACCTATAAAGCAAGTATCTTAATCAATGCTTCGTGTGGAGATTTCAAATCAGAATGTTCCGACAATTCTTTACTGAGTTCATTTAAAAAAGCTCAACACGATATCCTAAACGACGTAAAAGAATGGAAAACCCACCGTTTCCTTAATTCTTAAGACACCGACCCCGACTCTTCGAGACAGCCACATGCCCATCCAGTCCGAGATGGGCTTTTTTTTACCAAATTTTGACTAAATCGTTTCAATTTAATTTTAAAGTTCACAGTGTCATTAACCACAATTAATGAAATTTTCTAACTACATACTTGTGCTTGTGGAATTTTGCCCCGGAAAAATGAAGAAAAATAAATTCTGTGGCCATAGTATTTTTGTCCGGTTAACTTTCCAAATACGCATAAAACAAGTACTCTCGGAGGATTCCATGCAGAAATCAGAATTGGCTTCGCCAGCACGTTCTCGTGATTTAAAAAATGATAAATCTAAATCTGGAAAGAAAAAAATTTCCGTTAAACATTTTACAATGGACCCAGTCGCAATTGAAAATGAAAGTACAACCATCGCCCCTCCCCTAAAACCTTTGAGTTTGGATTCGTCAACACCACGCGAACAACTACGACAGCTTCTAAACACTGTGAAATTAGTTCGTCGAGGTGATTTCTCTGTGCGCGTTCCATTGACACAAGAGGAAGGTTTGATTTCAGAAATTGGCGAAGTACTTAACGACATCATCGAACTCAATGAAAATATGGCGAATGAGTTCATGCGTGTTAGAACGACCGTTGGACAGGAAGGTAAAATGACAGAACGTGTGTCCATGGGAACAGTTAAAGGTTCTTGGGCCACAAGTGTGGACTCCGTCAATTTGCTTATCGGAGATCTTGTTCAGCCGACAACAGAAGTTGCCCGTGTTATCACGTCCGTGGCCAAGGGCGACCTGTCTCAAAAAATGTCTCTTGAAATTGATGGCCGTACAGTTAAGGGAGAATTCTTTCGCATCGGAACTACGGTAAACACGATGGTGGATCAGCTCTCGTCATTCGCAGCTGAAGTTACACGTGTGGCCAAAGAAGTCGGTACTGAAGGAAAGCTTGGCGGACAAGCCGATGTTCGTGGTGCATCGGGTATCTGGAGAGACCTAACCGATAACGTGAATGGCCTTGCGGGGAACTTAACAAATCAGGTACGTAACATCGCCAAGGTGACCACCGCCGTTGCCAAAGGTGACTTGTCACAAAAAATTACGGTCGATGCCAAAGGTGAAATCTTTGAGTTAAAAAATACAATCAACGTCATGGTGGATCAGCTGAACTCATTCGCTGCCGAAGTTACTCGTGTGGCGAAAGAAGTCGGTACTGAAGGAAAGCTTGGCGGACAAGCCGATGTAAAAGGCGTTAGTGGTACTTGGAAAGATCTAACTGACAACGTGAATGGTCTTGCGGGAAATCTTACCGCACAGGTTCGTAACATCGCTAAGGTTACCACGGCGGTTGCGAAAGGCGACTTATCTCAGAAGATCACGGTCGATGCCAAAGGTGAGATCTTAGAATTAAAAAATACAATCAACGTCATGGTGGATCAGTTGAACTCGTTCGCAGCCGAAGTTACTCGTGTGGCAAAAGAAGTCGGTACTGAAGGAAAGCTTGGCGGCCAAGCCGAAGTTAAAGGTGTCAGTGGCACATGGAAAGATCTAACCGATAACGTAAATGGTCTAGCTGGGAACTTAACAAATCAGGTTCGTAACATAGCGAAAGTGACCACCGCCGTGGCCCAAGGCGACTTGTCACAAAAAATTACGGTCGATGCTAAGGGCGAAATCTTTGAATTAAAAAATACAATCAACGTCATGGTGGATCAGCTGAACTCGTTCGCAGCCGAGGTTACTCGTGTGGCAAAAGAAGTCGGCACCGAAGGAAA
>DDTZ01000161.1 GCA_002344565.1 Bdellovibrionaceae bacterium UBA2351
TAAGATGGAATGAAGAGAACCCTTATATAAGATGGAATGAAGAGAACCAGAACTATTTAAAATAAATTAAAATTGGTAGTGAGAGGCGGACTTGAACCGCCGACCCTCAGATTATGATTCTGATGCTCTAACCAGCTGAGCTACCCCACCATACCATCGCGCGTTTGCGAACTAATGAGTTACCAAGAAGTGCTGTCCTAAGTCAATAAAAGGTTTTGTTTCACGAGTTAGCCCGAGGACCTGTGCAAAAACAAACACTTAGACCTCCTATTGGCTAGTTTCCACTCAAACCCACCCGGTTTGTTTGACTATTTTTAAGGCAAACTTCGAAATGGAAATAGATCCAAAGAACCCATTAGGAGACTCCATGAAACAAGCGCTCATCGCGGCTATGGCCACTATTTTACTAGTCACGATTTCATGTACAAATAAGTCGAATGACCGAGTACACAATCAAGACGACAGATCGACGCCTCATAAAAATGAAACTATCGAAACAAGTGAATCCCAAATTATTCAAATTTCAAATGATCAAGGCCAATCTATTCCTGATGCTCGCCTTCTTTTAGGTGACGCCGATACGACTGGCAGTAATTGGTTAGTTACCAATGAAAAAGGACAGGTCGCGATTCCTACTACATGGACTCAAAACCAAGATGTCACCATCGAAGCTCCTGGATATGTACGCGTGACTATTAAAGATCAATCACCAAAGCCAATGAATGTTGTTCTTCGCAAAAAATCCCAGGTTCCTAGTCTTTCGATGAAAGGAACCGTAAGCGGTATCACTACGAAAGATAAAGATGGCTATGTTGATTTTGCAATTGCCCTAGATTCCATGGCTAAAAAAGATTTGCTGAATTTCAATATCAATAAAATCGTAAGCCCGTGGACAGAAAAAATTTCGGTGATGGGTTTTGAGTTTCCTATTCCTCAAAATATTTTTGTTCCCAAACAAAAAGAATCCTACATTCTCACCGTTACGCTGCAGAAACCTTGGTTCAATTTATTCTATGATTCGTATGGAAAGAAATCGATCTACACCATTCAGGGTAAATTCCCAATGAAGAAAGTCATTTCTGAACTTCAAAATAAGAAGCCTTACTATGAGTTAGTTAATCTTTTTGATTTTTCATCATCAGGTCAGTTGTCATATGATTTCTTAAGCACGACGGATCAACCTACCGTGAATTCGACACAAATCAAATTAGACAAAGAATATTCAGTGACAGCACCAAAAGTCGACAACGGCCAGGTCGCCCTGGGCATCAGCGCATTTAAGGACAGTGGTTCCTACCAACCACTGGATGTTAAATACATGCAAAGCGAACAAACAGTTAAGTTTAAATCTACAGCAACGACGGCGCCATATTTTATTGGCGTGGTTAAGAACAGCTCTGAATTTGAAGGCGACAGCGCAAACGCAGAACGAATGAGTGTCAGCATTGATGCGCCAAGTGCGACGATAAACTATTTGCCACTGATGAATCAACCAACATGGGTTTCTACAACAAACTTACAAATTGATGTTCCAACTGTTTCACCTACTGATTTTGAGGATCAGGGTATGGTGGTTGTTGTTTCAGAAATGCAAAGTATCACTCTGCCGGATGGTAAAGTAACCAAATACAAAATTCCGGTTTGGGAAGTGCATACAGCGCAATGGTCATCTCATTTAGCGATTCCAAATATTGATACACCAAATAGTACGCCAAAACGCGTAGAGGTTACTTTGCTAGCTAAAAAAGTAGATACTTCTGGTCAACAAAACCCTCTTACGATAATCTCTACCCATGAAGAAAGAGTGGAAGCATCAACTCACCTTACTAAGTCTGCTCGGGATTACTAGTATCCTATTTTTATCCTCTTGTGCTTTAATGGAACTGCAAGAGGACAAAGTAAACAAACGACGGTCTGCGATTCTGCCTCCCAGCCGCGTGTTTACATATTCTTATGATAGCGTTTGGCGTTCTGCCCTTACCGTTTTAAAATATTCCATTACAGATCAAAACCAAGAAACCGGACACATTGAAACAGACTACGTAAAACCGGCTGATGGAGGCTGGACTCGTCCCGACGGCACTAGCAATGTTTCGGCTGGCATTCGTTACAAGATTGCAATCACTCTTGTGCGCGTACGGACTGAAAATGGAAAGACCGGCGTTAAAGTCACGGTAGATAAGAAATTAGAACGTATTAGAGACTTTTTCTCTGACCCAGAACCTCTGGAGTCTGACCATTTAGAAGAGAAAGCGATTTTGTATCGCTTAGAACGCGAGTTGGTTATCGACGAAGCTCTGAAACGCGCCAATCCTGAAGTTAGTACGCCTTTGTAGCTGGCGGAGCGACCTGATTAGCACCCATCATTTTGATCTTTTGAAGACCCTTCTGTGCTAATTTAGTGATCTCTGGTTCGCTTTCTTTCACTAACTTTTCAAAGAAGGCGCGTTCGTATGTCTTTGGATTTTGATTCATATAGCTAATGATTTTGGGACGCACCCAAAGTGAACGTTTCTTTTTCACATTCTGAGCATTAAATAATTCTTCCCACAAGATGTCTCGGTGAATCGACTCCTGCATCAAAATATCAAATGCTGACGAACGTACAATCAACGATGGATCTTTTACCATTTTCTTTGCCACATTGAAACGCAGAGGATGAGCATTCTCATCCATGGCAATCAGCAAGCCATTCTTAACAAACCACTCTTTCGAATTTTGTAAGGCCATGTAGGACGGATTGACACTCTTACTTTCTAAAAAACCTAAAGCCATAATCGATTTCCAGCGTAGGTCTAAGCCTAACTTAGTGTCCTGAGCCACCGCAATCAGACGATCCAATGTTTTTTGATCTGATTTTAATAAACGCTTTTGATTGCTTAACGGCAACGCCAAAATTTCTAGCTCAGCGTCTACAGCCGTTTTTGATGGCACAGCGGTAAAAGCCATGGGCACAACAATCAGACTTAATAATAAAAGCTTAGTCGACATCATGATGGGTCTATCCTTTTTTTATGAAATTTTCAAATTCTCCCATCAGCTCTTTTGATTCCGTTAACTTTTGGGGATCAATAGGCTGAGCTGGATCTGCCGCTGGAGCGTCCGGAGCGGCCTTAGCGTCCTTTTTCTCTTTTTCCGTAGCTTTCTGTCCTTCAACAGCCGCAGCGAATTCTTTTAGAATATCATCATCAATGACCGAGTCCACTGGCGCCGCAGCTTCAACGGGCGTAGGAGCCATTTCTGCGGCGGCCGCAGCCGCGACAGCGTCGGATTCAGGCGCTACAGTAGGGGCCTCAACCGGTGCCACAGCAGGAACCTCAACTGGCGCCGCGATCACAGGAGCAGCAGCGGGTTCCGCCGCTGGAGCAGCTACGCCACCTTTAGCACTAAGTTCTTTTTGAAGTCGTGCGTTTTCTTCCTTATAGAAAGACAAATCAGCAATATCTTCGCTGATGATTTCATACTCTTGTAAACGCCCTTCAAGCTCTTTAATTTTATCTTCGAATTTTTTAGTGTCCTCTTTGCCTACACTCGCACTTCCGGCCGCCGAAGCTGCCGATGCTTTTTTAAGTTCCTCTATCGCTTGTTCTTTCTGTTTGACTTCACTTCTTAATTTTTCAAGTTCTTGTGTATCCACTGCCGCTACGACCGCAGCGCCTTCCGCTGAAGCCACTGGGGATGTCGACGCATTTTCAGAAGCGACGGTTTTAAAAGCACTTTGATTCTCTAGAATTTTTTTGAGCTTTTCTTCTATTTCCGTAGTATCGATACTGACCGGCGTGCCATGAGAGCCCGCTGCCTCTGTCGATTCTGATTTCGCAAAAAACTGACGATAAATTACGAACAAAATGATTATAAACGTAGAAACGAAAACAAATTCGATAATTTGTCGATTATGAACTGCCCAAAATTGCAAAAAATTTTCAAAACTCACTTTTACTATTGTCACGAATAACAACGACCCTCGTCAAGAAGCTCTCGCAGCTAGACCCTAGACCATCCAGGCAGTAAGATAAATGCCATGACTTACGATCTTCTTATTAAAAATGCTAAAGCGTTAGTGCCAGAAAACCTAGACCTAGCCCAAAGAACTAAATTAAAAATGGAAGCCGTTGATGTAGCTGTTCAAAATGGAAAAATCGCGGCCATTGGATCTCTGGGATCAGCTACAGCCACAACTGTCATCGACGCAAATCATTTACACTTACTGCCGGGAATCATCGACTCGCAGGTTCACTTTCGCGAACCGGGTTTAACTCACAAAGAAGACCTCGAATCAGGCACTCGGGGCGCTCTGTTAGGAGGCGTGACCTGCATTTTCGAGATGCCCAATACGTCTCCGTCGACGACAACTCAGGACGCATTCGAACAAAAACTAGACCGTGCTAAGAACCGCTGCCATACCCACTATGCATTTTTTATTGGCGGCAGTCCTGATAATTATCAGAATTTATCTCAGTTGGAACGCCTTCCTCACTGCAGTGGCGTAAAGGTCTTCATGGGCAGCTCAACTGGCACCTTGCTTGTAGAGGATGATTCGCATTTAGAAAAAATTCTAGCTAACACTAAACGCAGAGTAATCTTTCACTGTGAAGACGAATATCGCTTACGTGAACGAAAAAAATTATTCGCTAGCTCGACTGATCCAAAAGATCACCCCCACTGGCGAGACGAAGAATCTGCATTACTCGCAACTCAAAGAATTATCAATTTGGCAAAAAAAACGAATCATCCCATTCATGTACTACACGTTACCACTCAGCAAGAAATGGAACTTTTAGCTAAACATAAATCATTTGCGAGCGTTGAGGTTTTGCCTCAGCACTTAACTCTGTCAGCGCCAGAGTGTTATGAACGCTGGGGAGCCTTTGCACAGCAAAATCCCCCTATCAGGAGTAAAGCCCACCAAGATGCCCTCTGGAAAGCGATTGCGGAAAATGTTGTGGATGTTATTGGGTCCGATCACGCACCTCATACGTTCGAAGAAAAAAGTCGCGGCTATCCCCAAACACCCAGCGGAATGCCCGGCGTACAAACGATTCTTCCCGTTATGCTAGATCACGTAAATAACGGACGATTAAGATTAGAAAAATTGACTCAGATGATGACCGAAAATGTTCGCGATATTTTTAAATTAAAAAACAAAGGCCGTATCCAAATTGGAATGGATGCCGATTTCACACTCGTCGACATGAAAAAGAAAGTGCAAATTACAAATCAATGGATCGCTTCCAAATCTCAGTGGACAATCTTTGATGGCAAATGGGTCATGGGCTGGCCGACAATGGCAATCCTTGCCGGCCGCATATGTATGCGTGACGATCAAATTATAGTTCCAAATTCAGGGCAAGGTGTTAACTTTGAACTCTAAACCACCAACGGCAGCCAAACCTCCTAGTAATAAGCTGGTTCTGCTCTCGGGCATTCTACCACTTATTGTGTACACCGTAGTCGAAGAAGTGTACGGAACATACTGGGGTTTAGTTGCCGGGCTAGTTTTGGGCGTGGTCGAAATTGTCGTAGAAAAAGTTCTCTACAAAAAAATTAGCACCGTAACCTGGGTCGTGAATGCACTTGTGATTGGTTTAGGTTGCGTTTCTTTGTACATGAACGATGGCATCTGGTTTAAGCTACAGCCCGCCTTCGCTGAATTTATTATGGTTGTAATATTGTGGGGATCTTTGGCGTTAAAGAGACCGTTTCTTCGCGAAATGGCCGCCAAACAAAATCCCGATATTCCTGATCATATGTTAGAATTTTTCTCAAACATCACGTTTCGTTTAGGAATATTCTTCTTAATTCACAGTGCCCTTGCGATATGGGCGGCGTTCGAATGGTCGACCGTCAATTGGGCCTTGCTAAAGGGCGTCGGACTCACTATCTCCTCTGTCGTTTATTTAGCTATTGAAATGTGGTGGTTTTTAAAAAACAGAAACATCAGCCCAAAGTCTAGATAATTCAAGTAAGTTGATTCTCAAGAAATCTTGACGTGAAAAAAAGACATTTAGAAATAATATCGTCTTCGAGTTTGATCGCAAACGCAATCTATACACGAATATTGAGGGGATATTATGAAAGCTGAATACTATCAATTACCTGTCGAACTAATGGGAAAAACTATTGATAAAATGGATGTTTCTAATCTACAGGTTTACGGGAATTTCTTAGCGCAGACCTACTACTATGTGTCTCATTCAACACGAATGTTGGCATTTGGTGCGGGTTTGATGAAACGCAGCGAAGAAAACCATTTTCGCCGCTTCATCAAACACATTTCAGAGGAATCCTCTCATGAGATTCTTGCTGAACGCGATCTACAGGATTTAGGAATGAAACCTACTGATTTCTATCATCTTCCAGAAACGCATGCCTTGTGGGAACCTCAATACTATAAAATGCTTCACGAGGGCCCTTTGTCATTGATGGGTTATATTATCGCACTCGAATACTTTTCCTGCACACATTTGCCCGCTGTCTATAAACGAATTCAAGAAGCGCACGGGACTAAAGCTGGTCGTTTTATCAAACTCCACGCCGAAGAGGATCCTGACCATATTCAAAAAGCAATCGAGCTAACATCAACCCTATCGCCGGAACTTCAAGAAACAATTCTCGTGAACATCGTTCAAACATCTAAAACATATTCGTTGATGGTTGAAACATGTATCGAGTCAGCGACGATCGATACGTCTCGCACATTCACTGAATTTAGAGAACGCGAACTTATTGTGTAAAGGAGTACAAGGATGTCTTCACTAGAAATTCTAAAAGATTACGACGTAGTAGGAAACTATTCTCAAGATGAGGTTAACGGATTCTCTAACGACGTAATTCCAACACTTATTAATGCTGTTATCGATTTTTATCCTAAAACTTTGCTTGACTGCATGGCCGGGGATGGCAACTTAGGTCAACGCTGCCTTGAAACATTTGCAGAACGTAAAGTTCCGGCGCCAGAAATGCAAGTGTTAGAATTCTCTCGCGTACAAAGCGAAATCGCAAAAGCCCGTTTAGCTCAATGGAACTCTACTGTGTGGACAGGCGATATCCTAACAATGGCAACTCATGACGGCGAGCCGCTCTTTACAGAAAATATGTTTGATTGCATTATGATAAAAAGTGCTAATCACGAAATTCCTCTCGCGTCCCAACTTCAAATGTATTCGCAGCTCTTTCGCATTCTGAAACCGGGTGGATTATTTATCAATTTAGGCTTTGCATTTGAAGACGAAAAAGCCAGAGATGAAGTCCGTCATTTGGCTCAATGCAAAGACAGCTTAGCTGGCCTTCATGGCGCTGCCGCTAACCGCTATTTCTTGATGAAAGATGAATTCTACGCCTTCTTACAAAACGCGGGATTCAACGGTATTCGCCCATTGAAAACATTCAACTATAATATTTCAGCAGATCGTGTCGGTAAAAACTATTTCCCAACGGAACGAGCAAAATATCAGGCATTTAAAAATGCCGTCGCGTCGTCAGCTCATTTAAAAGAAAATGGTTTCATCGAGTCAAAAGGAACCGATTTGGCCTTTCTAGCGAGAGGTGAAATCACAATAGCATTTAAACCGTAACTTACGTTTATTGAATAAGAGCTGCCTAAGCAGCTCTTATTCCCACCACCTTGAATTCAAGCTCAAAGCAAGTACCGATTTCATCTTCATCTAGTTCTAAAATTTCTATTTTTCCGTCTAACCTATCCACATACTCTTTTACGATTGGCATACCTAGACCAGTTCCCTTTTCCCCAGACGTTCCTAATTTCGTAGTGGCTCTATTCGGTGAAAAAATATTGGCTTTTACCTCGTTCGGAATCCCCGCCCCATAATCTCGAATGCGAATTTTAATAAACTCACCCTCATTACGAAACGAAATATTAATTTCTCCGCCACGTGGGGAAAACTTAATAGCGTTAGATAGAATATTCGCAAAAATCTGATTCTTAACCCACGAAGTATCAGTCAGAGTTTTCGTATTTTCTGTACCACCATAATCCACGACTAATTTAAGATCTTTTTCTTTCATTTTATCTTCAAACAACGAAATACTTTCTTTCATTGGAGGGACTAATGATACTGGCAATAGGGTAGGAATAATTTTTCCCACTTTCGCACCATGATATTCACGCACGGTCCTGATCGTTTCGAACATAGAATCTAGTGCTCGCTTGAAACGCTCGTTTCCGCGATGTAGTTCTTCCGGCAATCGCTCTGGAACCAGTTTAGCACTGAAACCCATAATAACTTGGATAGGATTTGAAATATCGTGCACTAGAATATTTAGCAACATCTGATTCTCTTTCGCTAATGAATTCAAATCCTGATTTTTAATTTCAAGCTCACGAGTGCGCTTCTCGACTTCTAATTTTAAACGACTTTGCTCTTCATTGTGATAGAATTCTAAAGTCATAGCAGGAATCAGCATCGCGAGTAACTGGTACAAACCATAAGCTACTGGCCATCCCCATAGTTGGGCCTCGGGAACCATCCGAAAGAATGCAAAATTAAAACAGTGAACAACAAACAATGACAGGACAACCGCATTTACCCACATAAGTGGCGTCGTAGTTTGTTTACGAGCTTTGGTATACATATATACCGTGTAAGCCAGAGGCACCGCCGAAGCGAAAGAAAATGGCAAAGCTTTGAGTGTGAAAGAAATCGGCAAATCTTTAATTAGCAAAGTCACAACTAACGACGCAATACTGAGTGGAAACAAAATTTTCTTAGGATACGGAGCCCCACAAAAATACAAAGAAGCATAGGCCAAAAAATTAAGAGGAATTATAGAAAAACCGAATCCCAATACAATAAGGAACTCACCCTCCTGGGCTTGTGATTGAATAAAGAAGTTAATTATTAACGAAAGCCAAAATAGTCCCGTACGAGCATAAAGAGGACGCTTGGACATTGCATAGATAGTTAAACTGACCAGCAAATTGATAAGTGAGAACGCCATAATAATAATAAACGTTGTCATCACGAAAGATTGCATTCATGGCTCCATACAGCTGGGACTACCCCACCAATACTACTATCGGTAATCAATTACTTACAATTAACCAATTTTTAACTCTAGTTTTCTTGAATAGTGACGAACTAAACTGATTCAGTTCATTTAAAAAAACGTTTCAGAATGGATGTCTAGTTTTTTTATGTTGGCGCACACAACTAAATACTGAATCGAATCGAGACATCCTTGTAAAGAAACTGTTCAATTTTTAATTTACCCTACCGAAAGGACATAAGCTAGACTGCGAATAAGGGGATACAATGACGCGCGTAAAATCCATCTATGTTTGTGATGATGATCAATGGATCCTAGACACCGTCGTAGATATTCTATCCACTCTGAAATTGGATATTTTAACATTTGCCAATGGTAAGCTGGCTCTAGATCAAATCGCCAAAGACAGTCCCGATTTAATTATTACTGATATTAATATGCCTGAAATGACCGGCCTAGAATTACTAAAGTTTTTGGATGGGAACGGATTTGAAATCCCAGTGGTTATGCTTACTGGATCATTGGATCCAAAAAATTTAAGAGAAGCAGTGGCCTACGGCCACTTCGAATACTTGAATAAACCTATTCAGCCCTTTGATTTAATTGAAACAGTTCAAAAAGCAATAGCGTTTGGATATCAACCAAGTGCCTTGTCCCAAGAATTTCGTGATCGTCTAAAAAAAGAAGACTGCTAAAAACTAGCAACACCCAAATGATGGGCGTCGCTAGGACTGTGTTAAGCTACTAGTAGCAACGACGCCATTTCAAGTGGTAAACTAAACCCGCTGTGATGTCAGCAGAGTCAACCATGATGTCTGTTTGCTCCATTCTAGAGTTAGATTGAGCCATGACGCTTGAGTTAACTCGTAAGTTCACGCTCGCTCCGCATGGAGTCCATACTAAACTTTCAGCGATGATTCCATTTGAAGTAGTGAAGTCTCTGTTTTGCGGACCAGTAAATAATTTAGAGAACATGGGTCCGCGGATACCCGCCCAGAAGTACTCTGTGTTTAAACGTGTGTAAGCGCCTGAACCCGGAACGAAGTTAAAACCACGGTAGTCTGTTTGGATAACAGCTACGCTGTAGCCTTGTGGAATTGTAACCGGAATAGAAAGGTTACACGATTTTCTGTCCACCCGCTTACCCGTACCACTGCCCGCTGATGCCGAAAATGCGTCGAATAAAATACTTAAAGCATCTTCACTTGGACTGAGTGTTACACTTGCCGTACCTGCTGGACACCCATTGCCACCATAAGATGGTGATCCCAAACGGATTCCTGATTGAGCCATTGTGGCTTCTGAAACTAGAAGTGCTGTAACAGCCGCTAATAGTAGATTTGTCATTTTCATTTTTCCCCCTTGATTAAATCAGAGATATTTCTGATGATTCAAAGAATCGACTAAGCAATGGCAATACCAACTGTTTATACTCAAATTGACTCTGAACTTTGGTTGCTTGTTAACGAAAATAACATGTTGTAATTGCGTTGAATTAGCGGAACTATTTCCTACTTAGCTAGGGAGTTAGTTTTTCGCCGCTACGCGCAAGCTTAAAGTGTGGGGACATTATGACTATTTGGGAAATTTTTTTCTACTCGTTGATTGAAGGACTTACTGAATTTTTGCCAGTGTCATCAACTGGTCACTTGATTATTTATTCACATTACTTAGCAAAAGAAAATGATGCCTTCATAAAAAGTTTTGAAGTCATTATACAGTTCGGCGCCATTTTCTCGGTCCTTGTTGTTTACTGGAAAACATTTTTGTCGTCGTTGCAATTTTACAAAAATCTATTCGTCGCATTTTTGCCTGCAGCTGTGATTGGTTTTCTGATGCGTAATCTAGTTAACGAATGGTTAGGCAGCATCTTGATTGTGGCTTGGTCACTGATTATTGGCGGCGTTATTCTAATCGCTTCGGACTACATGTTTAAAACAACAGCCTCCAACGGAAAATCTTTGGACAAGCTAAACTATAAAGAAAGTTTGTATTTAGGATTATTCCAATGTTTTGCATTGATTCCCGGAGTCTCACGCTCGGGTGCAACAATCTTAGGTGGCCTAGCTTTAAAATATAATAAAAAAGCCGCAGCCGAGTTTTCATTTTTCTTAGCGGTCCCGACAATCGCTGCTGCGACTTTATACAAATCGTACAAAATCCTACCCACGATCACAAGTGACCAAATTACGACATTGCTGATTGGCTGCGTTTTGTCTTTCCTAATCGCTATTATTGCCATAAAAACATTTATCAAATTGGTCAGCCGATATGGATTTAAACATTTCGGTATCTACAGAATTGTGCTTGGGGTTCTCATACTACTTCTAGTTAAGTGAGGTTAAAATGGAGTCATTTCAAACTATAATCGAAACAGAATATGTACTCATGCCAACTTGGAAATGGATGGCTCTTGTACTGGTCATTTTATTATTTCCTATTTTACGACGAGCTATTCAGCACTTTTTAGTGAAAGTTAAAAATAGTAACTTCATCTCTAGAAATCAGAATATATTTATTGCTGAAGTCACACGAACTGAAATTGAAAAGCCTTTAGCTTGGATTTTAGCGTTAATGATTTTTATCTCTGTCCTTGATATGTTAGCGTTTCCAAAAAACATCGATAAGTACGGTACGCTCTTCGCACAGATCCTAATTGGCTTCCGCTGGTTACAAGTTCTGATTATCGGTATTGACATAGTTTCTGTTCACTGGTCACAACGAGTCAGCGATCCGCAAGGGCATCCTAACCAAATTATTCCATTTGCTGTAAAGGCCACGAAGTTTTTCTTAGTTATTTTAGGCATCTTAATCGTTCTCCAAAATTTAGGAATTAATGTTGTCAGCGTCCTAGCCGGTCTGGGTATCGGAGGTATTGCGATCGCCTTAGCAGGGCAAGAAACGGTAGCAAATCTTTTCGGTTCGATCACGATCTTAGTGGACAAGCCCTTTCGCATTGGTGATTACATCAAAGTAATGGACGTTGAAGGAACCGTAATCGAAATCGGTTTCCGATCGACAAAAATTAAAACACCAACAAACACAATGGTAACGATCTCCAACTCAACAGTAGCAAAAGAAAAATTAGAAAATCTTTCGGTACGCCAGAAGCGTCGTATCCGTCACACGATCACCTTGTCATACGATACCTCGACAGATGCAATCCGTCAGTTTATGGCAGCCGTGAATGAATTCTTAGCAGGGCATCCTCAAGTCGACCAAGAAGATATCACAATTAACTTGATCAGCCTCAGCAGCTACAGCGTAGATGTACAAATCACATTCTTTGTCGATAGCCCACAAGTCAGCGTCGAAAATGCCGTTCAACAAGACTTCCTATTCCACGTTCTGGCGATCGCAAAACAATTCAAAATCGATATTGCCTATCCAACCCAGAAGTTACTTTTTAACCCGTAAAAAAAAGGTACCAGGTCCTAAAAGTCCGACTGCTTGCAGCGGACTTTTAGGACCTGGTACCTTTTTTCCTTTTTTTATTTTTTCTTTTTGGTTTTCTTCAGGGCCTCTTGTTTTTCTTCGATTTGAGCTTTGTTTTCTTTGTTTTTTGCTTCTAGGGCTTCGTTTTTAATCTTTTCGGTTTCTAACTTCGTTTTTTCTGTTTCTAGTTCGGACGTTAGAGTTTCTATTTTGATTTTATCTTCTTGCGCTTTTGTTTCTAGCTCTTTGTTGCGGGCAGCCTTCTGATCACGTTCTTTTTTTACGCGATCGATATCTTCTTTTAACTTCGCTTGCTCACCGGTAAGTTTTTTAATGACCTCTTCCTGATTACGCACAATCACAGATTGCTGATCATTTTCAGCTTTCAACGCATTCTGCTCCTGATGCAGTTTTGCATTTTCTTTTTCTAAGTTGCGCGTATTTTCTTGGAATTCTTTTTTAGC
>DDTZ01000068.1:0-336 GCA_002344565.1 Bdellovibrionaceae bacterium UBA2351
GCAGTTCAATTGAAAGTAGATGATGGTGCCGGCGGTCGGGATATAGGTTATTACTCGGTCGTTGTAGGACCTGATCATTTGGATATCACCGGTGGTGACAAAATTTCGATTAATAATTGCACGGCGTTTGTTATTACGGCCAAAGATACAGCTAACAACACTGCAAATTTAATCTATGATGCCGTGATGGATATCAACGATGGCGTGGGCTCTGGTGAGTTTTACGATACGGGTGATGCGACATGCTCGGGTAGTACTATTACACAGAAAACTATTTTTGCGGGCGCAAATACAGCAACAGTTTATTATAAAAACACAGTATCAGAATTAGTATCA
>DDTZ01000068.1:740-24019 GCA_002344565.1 Bdellovibrionaceae bacterium UBA2351
TTGCCGACGGCGCCGCTACGGGCACTTTACATGCGGCTGCAGATACGACATGTTCAGGTGCCGCGATCTCGTCGGTGACTGTTCTGTCGGGTACGACTTCGTCACAGTTTAGATATAAAAACCCTAAAGCAGAATCAGTTACGTTCTCTGTTGACGATGGGGCTGCTGGACGTACCGCGGGAACAAAAACAATTACGATTGGCCCAAATAAGTTAAGCTTGGCTGGCGCTGCTACTTTAAATGCGGGTCAATGCGCGAGCTACACAATTAACAGCAAAGATGCCCAAGATTCTAATGCTAACGTGAATGTTTTAACTACTATTGATTTATCAGATGCGTCGGCCGCAGGTACATTCTATGCGGCCGCGGATACGACATGTTCGGGTGCTGCGATTACACAAGTAACAATTGCTAATGCGGCAAACACATCTTCGTTTAGATATAAAAACAGTGCGGCTGAGGCCGTGACATTTACGATTTCTGATAGTGCTAGTTATTTAGCAAGCGCGACGCTTTCAGTGGCTGTAGGTCCTGGAAAATTGGTTCTCAGTGGTGCCTCGCCGATTCGATCAGGTGATTGCACCGTTTATTCTGTGGTATCTAAAGATTTAAATGATGTGGTAACTAACGTCGCCGTAGCGACGACTGTGAACTTAACAAAAGGTGGCAGCACGGGTGTGTTCTACGGCTCGTCAGATACGACATGTTCGGGTGCCGGGGTGACGTCGATACAGATCGCATCGGGCAGCAACACACATAATTTCTACTTCAAAGATAATAAAGCGGAATCGACAGTGATTACGATTGCTGATGGAACAACGACAATGCTTGGTGATTCACGTACCATCGAGAGCACGGCACGCTATATC
Source organism: Bdellovibrionaceae bacterium UBA2351 (assembly GCA_002344565.1). Classification (GTDB taxonomy): domain Bacteria; phylum Bdellovibrionota; class Bdellovibrionia; order Bdellovibrionales; family Bdellovibrionaceae; genus UBA2316. The sequence continues at coordinate 1,610 of DDTZ01000068.1, forward strand.
AGCTTAACCGGCGCGACATCGGCATTGTCTGGCAGTTGTCAGTCGTACACAGCTGAAATTAAGGATGCTGCCGGTAACAACATAAATCAAGCTTCTGATTTAACGCTGACTCTAAGTGATGGTATGGCGGCTGGAGATTTCTATTTAGTTTCAGATTCATCATGTAGTGGTTCATCGTACTCTTCTGTAGTTGTCGCTGCAGGCTCGAGCTCAGTTGGTTTCCGCTATAAAAACAGTGCCGCAGAAAGTACGACTCTGACGGTGGATGAAGGTCCATCGGGCTTAGACGCAGGTACACTGACGTTGTTGACAACGCCAAATCAATTAGTGATTTCAGGCACAAGTCCACAAAACACCGGAGCTTGTGAAGTATTCACAATCACCTCGAAAGATGACTCGGGCAGTGCTGCATCGGTAACGAGCAACGTAAATGTCACATTGACAGATGGTGCAGCTAGCGGTGCGTTTTATTTGGCAACGGATACAACGTGTGCGGGCGCCGAGATTACGTCGACAACTATTCTGAATGGTTCAAGTTCAGTTAACGTTCGTTATAAGAGCGACATGATCGAAAATGTGACAATGAATGCAGATGATCAAGCCGGAAATTTGATTTCAGGTACTTTTCTGCTGACCGTAGGTGCTTCGTGCATAGGCTCGTTCAAGGTAGAACCTTATGTCAATGGCGCAGTCACGTATTCGTTAGCGGCTGGCCAATCATTTAATATCAGAGTCACGGCTGTTGATGGCGGCGGTACTAAAATGAATTGCTACAGCGGTTCACGTACGGTCAGCTGGTCAATGAACGGCAGTAATGCCGGCAGCTATGCGTGTTCTGAGACATCGGTGACACCAACGGCTCCAAGCGAAACGACTTTAAATTTCGTAAATGGTGTCGCGTTAACTACATCGTCAGCTGCGAAATTCAAGGCTCTGGGTAGCGCATCTGTTGATGTATTCGCTGCCGGTATGAACGGCACCTCATCTGGCATCAGCGTTCTACCTGGAACTATCTGCCAAATTAAAATCAAAGATGCGGCTAGTGGTGCGGGCAACGAAGTTACATCTAAAGCTATCGATTTAAACGTGAGCGGCTCAACGCCCAATTCACAAGCCAGCTTATTTGCTTCTGGCTATGATGCTTTTGGAAACTATGTATCAGATGTTTCAGTTGTTTGGTCGGGAACCGGTGCTGTCTTTCCTTGGAAGCAAACGACAACTGTCGTTGACGATTCTGTTAAAGTGGTCGGCGTTAAGGTCGGTACGGGTACATTAAAAGCTGACTATGCAGGCGGCGGCGCCGGTAAAACAGCCAACGTAAACTTCACGGTTTCGTCTGTGAACTCTACGGCATACTGGCAGAGTTCCACAAATGACATCTTAGGTAACAATTTATTGTCGGGTAATCAGATTCAGCATGCCATCTCTTGGAATGTAAAAGCAGATGCTTCAAATTTATGGAGAACGTCGGGCTCCCAATCATGGAGAACGGAAGTTTTCCAAAGCAATGCTCGCTCGTCTCGCGCTGATTTCCCTGATCATGTATTTGTGGTTTCGACATCGAGTGGTTTCGACATTATCGATGCTACAAACAATACGTTGTGGATGAGGTTTAATCTAGGTGCGGGTAAAGTGATTGATTCTTCATTTGGTGCTATATCTTCATTCAGCGCTTTAAATGGAAAACTAGTGTTGGGTCTTCAGCTAAATAGCAGTGTTGGCTCTGTGGTAGTTATCGATTTCGAAAATGATTCTGTTAAGCGTATAGATGAAAATGGATTGTATACATTTAGTGGAACGATTGCCTCGCGAAACTCGGCAGGATCATGGTCTCTGCAGGACGCTTCGAAAAAATTAAGTCATTCCGCTGTAAACAATATCAAAGCCGATCGAGTGGGATCGTATGACGTATTTGCAGTTGGTTCTGAGGGCGGCATCACCGTTCTTCAGTTCTCGGGTGCCACGCTGTCAGTGGCTAAAGCCTCAACATCAGGTGCAGTGAATGCAGTAGCCTTGGATACATCGGGTAAAATTTATGCTGCAGAAGATGGCGCCGGTATTCATCGCTATGATTTAGCTCTGCCAGCGGCGGGAACAATGGCCGCTGCGCGCACGTATACAAACTCAAATGGTGTTTATTTATCCGGGCTTTTGTTTAACGATCTGAACGTGGCTGTAGGTACATCGAGCGCGCAAGCGGGTGCAAACTCGCTATATGTAGGCTCAGCACATGGTCTGGTTGTAATTAACGAACATTCAACATTGAGCTCTGTTACATCAACAGTTTATACGGCGGCTGGCAGTGGTTCGCAGGCGTTTGGCGGAAGTTTATATTTAAATGGTAGCGATTCATACGCAACAGTCGCTGATTCGGGTTTACCACTAGGTCCGGCGCAGGGGACTTCGACGGCAATCGAGTTTTGGTTCAGTCCGTCCCAAACGATTTCATCAGGCAACTACACATTGCTTGAAAAGGGAGCCAGCGCCGGTTCAGTGCGGATTGCGATCGAAAGCGGCCTTCTAAAGTTTAAATATCAAGACGCGAGTGCAAATGTAACTACCCTATCGTCATCAGCCTCGTCATGGACTGCGGGTGAGTGGCACCATGTCGCGGTTCAAATTCATAGTTCTGGAATCGAAATGTGGATTGATGGCGCTGATCGTAAGTCAGCGGCGGTTGATTTAAGTGCAGAAACTCTGTCTGGTTCCGGCTGGACGGTGGGTGCTAACAGCAGTGCCGCTCAGTTATTTAGCGGTCAAATAGATGAATTACGAGTATCGAATACCGTTCGATACTCTGGTTCAAGCTTCGTAGTGCCAAGTGCTGCGTTTAATTCCGACGCAAGCACTGTTAACCTATTCCACTTTAATTCTCGCACGGGCAATCAGATCACTGCGGATGATTCAGTGGCTCAGACGGCTTTGAATTTAGTAGGGAGTGCTACGTGGGCTATCCCGAAAATTACGGGTGCCGAGCATAACGTTCGCCGTATCGTTCTTAAAAATTTCTCGGGTAGTGTGAACTGTATTATTTCTAGTGGAACGGCGGCCGGTGGAATTACTGAGTTTCATAATAGTCAAAACAGCGCATCGCTTTCTGTATACAGGTGGCTATTGCTTCCTAATATCGTTGATATATTCTATTTCCATGAGGACTTGAGTACGGATATTGACTATGGTTATGGTTCAGCTACTGGCGGTCTGACTTTGATTAGGAATTAAGAAGGAATTTAAGACATGTCAAAAAATAGAAATGCTCTTGTTGTGGTTGCTGTATTAGCGCTTATGTTAGTCGCTTTCGTTGTTTATAAAATCAGTACATCAAAAAAGAAATCAAGAGTCGATGGTACGGATAAAAATCGAGTGGTGATGGAAGCTGCAAAAACGGATCGCGCAGCGCTAAGTGATATTTTAAACAACAAGCCTGTTTCTGAAAACTTAGTATACGGTGCGATGATTCGTTTAGGACAAGACGGTGATAGTGAAGCATTGGAGGTCGCTAAAAAGTTAGTTAATCACGAAAGTAAGTACCTCCGAGAGGGTGCTGCGCAAACGCTTGGATATTTTTCAGACGAAAAAGTTTTAGCGGATTTGCAGAGGCTGGGTATAGACAAAGAAGAATCTGTGAGGGTGTTTGCTATTGAATCACTAGGAACGATCAAGTCCCCAGCTCGGGAAAAAGCTGCCGAACAAATCTTATCGAAACCGACTTTGTCTGCCAGCGAAAAAGTGGCGACGTACGGATCGCTTTATCGTTTGCGTGGTGATCCCGAAAAACAGAAGAAGGATTTAGAGCAGTTATTGAATCTGGCACATAAACCCGACTCAGAATTATCTAGGAAAGCGATGTTGCTGTCGATGTCGCTAGCTGCAGAGGCTAAAGGCGTGAAAGAATTGATGATCGAAAAAGTGAAGCAAAGTAAGGATGATAACATTCGTGCCGTGGCTATCAGAAATTTAGCAAATTCAAAAGATCAGTGGCTCAAAGATCGTCTTTCTGATTTGGTAATGACGTCTTCGTCGCCGGTAAAAATTGCAGCCTTGCAAAGTATTCATCGATTATGTCCCGAGGCTAAGTGGGATATATTGGAAGCCGTCGTTCGCAAAGAAAAAGAGGAATCGATAGCCAACCATGCTTTCGAGGAACTTCTATTCCTAAACCGAGTGAAAGCGATTTCAATTTTAGAAAAATTTAAATCCGATTCGTCACTTTCAGATGTGCGTAGAAAAACGGCTAGTACGTACGCGGAGTCCATCAAGAATAAGCCAGATATCGACGTGTGCAAATAACCCCAGTTTACATAAAGTAAACTATATTTAAAGAGCCGAAACCGATAAAACCACCCCGCTCTTCAAATTCCGGAGATCGCGTGACGAACCGCCAAACAACATTGAATGGTAATTTCTGAAGACAAACGCCAAACTCGGTATCAAAATTAAATGGATATTTGCGAACGTGATGACTTTTTTGAAATGTATTTCCATCTAAAAAAATATTGCGCGCAACAAAGTTTCCACGTGTCGAGGCGAACAGGTAATAACCAAATTTCTTTGGTTCATCTAAATTCATTGGTGAAATAAAGCTATCGCCATCATTCGATGATGGGCGGCTGGGGCCGAAATCATCCAGCAGGTCAGAACCTATACGGACAATGGCTCCGACATGGGCGCCTATCATCACATTACCGATACCGCCACCGTAGAAAGGCAATAAGTCGATATTTCTTGATTCAGCGATTTTGAAACGTTTTTGATAATAGAGCTGGAGTGTCGGTTCGTCATTTAAACCATGTTGCCAGCCCATCGCACGTTCTTTAGGAAGCATGTCGTGCCAGTTGTTTTGAATTTGCTTACCTAGGGCGCTGGGACCAACGACACCGATGTCAAATTCAAAAAACTGAGCCGATGATTTTTCTTTTAAATTTGCAGAAAATCCTAAATACAACCAGCCGGCGTAGGGACGATCATTTGCAATTAAATTTGGATCACTCAGAGTATTGGGCGTATAGATTTGATGACCTAGGGATACACCTAAGTTTATCTTAGTCTCATCCGGATTTTTGTTATCTAGAATTTTGTACTTTTCAATTGTTCCACGAGCCCAATCCGGAATTTTGTTTTCGGCATAAACGTAAGAAAATTTTAACCCGTTGGTATAGGCTTGATCGGATCCCGGGCCACCTAAACTGCGTGTATCATTCTCTACATAGAAAGCGATGGCTTCACCGGTTTGGTGCGGATTTTTCTTGTTTTCAGAATTGGTTTCGTCCGCAAAACTATGTAGGCCGATTAACAGCGCTATAACTATTGATTTCATAGTTTTATCACGCTAACACGGCTTTTTTTTTGCCGCTATGAGTTTTATGATTTTTCAAACGGTCTTGCTCGTCAGTTTTAGGTTGATGCACTAAAGTAGTCATGAAATTATTTAGCTATGATTCTTTCCATTCCTTTAATAATAGCCTTAGCGGTTGCCGGTGCCTTGGCTGGTTTGTTAGGTGCCCTTGTTGGAATCGGTGGCGGACTGATCGTTGTTCCTGTTTTAGTTTTAGGTTTTGGTGTTGATATTAAAATTGCCATTGCCTCGTCATTGATTGCGGTTGTAGCGTCCTCGACCGCTTCGGGCAGCGTGTATATTGGCAAAGGTCTTACGAATTTACGATTAGGAATGTTGTTGGAAGTGGCAACGACGATTGGCGGTATAACGGGTGGCTTGATTGCTGTCTATATTTCGCCCACTGTTATCTCGGCATTATTTGCCATTCTGATGATGGTAACTTGCGTTTTGATATTGAAGACAAAAGATCCTGTTAAAAGAACCACGATGACTGAATTTCAAAGCGCAAGTGAGTTAGCGAAAGAAGACGTAGGGAAACTATCTGGTTCTTATTACGATCCGTATTTGAAAGAAAATATTCATTACGACGTGAAAAACGTGCCATTGGGGAGTTTCCTTTCATTCTTTGCCGGTGTTCTTTCTGGTCTGCTGGGTGTCGGGGGCGGTTTTATCAAAGTGCCGGCAATGGCGTTAGGGATGAAGGTTCCGATGAAGGTGGCGGCGGCTACTTCAAATTTGATGATTGGCGTGACGGCGATTTCAAGTTTGTTTGTGTATTTTGCTCGTGGGTATGTTCAACCCATAATTGCAGCACCTGTGGCATTGGGGGTAGTGGGTGGTGCGCTATATGGAACTAGCCTAGCCCAGAAGGTTTCTCCAAAGTTATTACGAAAAATATTTGCGGCAATTTTGGTGATTGTGGCTGTGCAAATGGTTTTTAAAGCCTTGGGGGTATCTGTTGGCAGGTAGTACCCAAGCAGCGGCTTCGGATAGAAAATTAGTTCAGTTTTTTTTAAGATCAGGGCTAGTCATTTCAATGATACTAATGATGATGGGATTAGTTGTTAATATGAGCACGGGATATAACGAGGCTGTGCCGGTTGCAATGTTTGAACTATTCGATGAATCCCTGATGTTAGGTGACCGTTTGTTAGGTTTCGGAGTGTTGATTTTGTCGCTGACTCCGGCAATTCGCGTGATTACACTGACTATATTGTGGACGCGTGAGAAAGACTGGAAATTTGTTGGAATTTCGATCGTCGTAATTACGGCGTTGATAATTTCGGTGGCCCTTGGTGGTCACGCTTAGTTCTGCGAGTCCACAGTTACGCCAAATGAAATGGCTATCCAAGCCGGGTGAAGAACAAGCTCCATAAATCGCTTTCTCGTATGGCGAGATGTATGTTAGGATTTTTAGATGATAACGCTAGAAAATTACTTGGCTGAATATAAAGAATCTCACCTAAATCCCATTAATATTAAAATTCATTTTATTTGTGTTCCACTAATTATGTGGAGTCTTTTAGGTTTCTTGCACACATTTTTAGTTGCTGGAGTTAATGGGTCCTATATTGGAGTAGCCGCTGGCTTAGCTTACTATTTATCGTTTAAAAATCTACGGGTTTTTGTTTCCATGTCGCTGGTTACATTGTTGATGCTAGCTTCGTACGATCTTATTCCCGAGCTGCGTATAGTGAGTGTTGTTGTTTTTGTTTTAGCATGGCTCGGGCAGTTCTACGGACATAAAGTCGAAGGTAAAAAGCCATCCTTTTTTAAAGACTTGGTATTTTTGCTAATAGGTCCCGTGTGGGTACTTAAAAAAATATTTCCGTCGTGGATCTAGTTATCTAAACTTTAATCGAACGCAAAAATTCGGCTTGTGCGCCGGAAAAGGCAAAGTACGGGTTTTGTTTTGCGATGCGAATTTCTAAATCCTGAAACGATTCACCAAGCAAAATATGTGCTGCAATCAACATAGTCGATGTTCTGCCGATTCCTGCCAAGCAATGAACCGCTAAGCGTTCTTTGTTTTTAGTTGCTGCAGTTATGATTTCGGCCAAGTGCTTGGCCTGATGTAAATCCGGTGCGCCTAGATCAATAATACTAATATGATGAGTAGAGAAATGGTTACTTAAAATGTCGTTCTGATGATGGCGTTCTGTCAGAGTGATGACTCTGCGGATATCATTTTGTTTTAAAAATGCGATTTCTTGATTAAGGACGTCATCGCTTAACTGAAAATATACGTTGTTGTTTTCAACATAAAAAGAATTTAAAACATGTAAACGGGAACTTAATTTCTTAAGAACTTCAAGGACTCCAGCAGGAGTTAATAGAATTTGAATAGCCTTTTGGCCCGTGATTTCATCCATCTTGTGATATTTATAGATTTTAGGAACGTAAGTTTTAATATGGTGATCAAGGGCTGACAGGGGCGCAGGGCCTTCAGAAAATTGGCCTAACCAGCCTAATAAAACAGCTTCATCAAATGGTAAATCAAACCAGCGAACGGAATTGAATCCAGGACGGGCCATGCCCGCAATTGAATTTTCTTTGAACCACCAAAATGCTTTCATGTTTACACCTATTTCAGTAACTTGATTTTTTCGGTATTTCCTACGATCCATAGCAAATCGCCATCTAAAATAGATTCTGAAGCATCTGGATTTAAAATACGCTGACCGGCACGCTCGAGGCCAACGACCAAGCCGTCGGTCGTTTCACGGATACCACTTTCGCGAATGCTTTTACCAATGAATGGATTCGCACCAGCCATAAAAACGCTTTTTAAACCGTAGTTAGTAACGTTAGTACCTGCATTTACATCCGAGTTTTTAGAAATAATTTCTTTGAAGTTGGAAACTTGATCATCATTTCCAATAACTGATACGCGATCAAAGGCCATCAAGATATCGTCGCGACGAGGAGCTAAAATCTTCTGACTACCACGTTCAATCATGGCTACGGTAACGCCGTAAGATTCACGAATGCCGATGTCAGATAATTTACGACCTACAACCGACGAGTTTGGATGAACATCTAGTGTAGCCAAATGGGCGTCCCAGGGAGCTAAGATGGGGTATTCCTTCTCATTCGTTACGCGTGCTCTGTCTTTTTCATTTAAGTGATTTAAAAATTGAGCTTCAAACCAACCATACGTTTTTGAGAAATTTTTAAACCCAAGTAGGGCTGCAATGATAGATAATCCTGCTGCAGAAATAAACGTAACAAACGCGGATGTGAATTGGGCGACAATAAAGCCCAATAGGAAGATGGCCAATAGAGCCCGACCAAACAGCCCAAGCACGGACTGATAGGACATTTGTTTAACGTCTTCAATTCTAAGCATCAAACCGTCGACAGAACGAGCTTTTGAAAAAATCGCCCACAATGAAGGAAGCGAAAAAAACATGGCCACAATGATGGAAATCAAATCAGCAATAAGTTCAGATTGTGTTTCTGTCATCAAGAACGGCTGCAACCACTTAGACGAGGCCAACGCAATCCCAATAACGAGCACTGAATTTAAAAACACCCGAGGCATTTCTTTTGTTAATTTAGAAGACTGTGACTGTGGGTCTTCTAGGCCTGAATTACTGCGTAAACGGCCGAGCCATTCCGCAGGAAGTTTTTTCTCAAACCAGGCATAGGTCGAATCGCTAGAGCGAATCAGGTACGGTGTTGTCAGTGTTGTAATCGCCGAAACCGCCACGGCTACGGGATATAGAAAGTCTGATGTTACTTTTAACGTTAGGCCTAGTGTCGCAATAATAAATGAAAATTCACCAATCTGAGCTAGGCTCATGCCTGTTTGTAGTGACACACGTAAGCTCTGTCCAGAGATAAGAGCACCTAAGGTTGAACTAAACAATTTACCAAAGATTGTTGCCACAGTGATGATCGATACAGCAAACCAATGTTCTTTTAGCGCCCCTAAATCAATAAGCATTCCCACTGAAACGAAAAATACAGCCGCAAATAAATCTTTAACTGATTTTAACGTGTGCTCAATTTTTGCTCCATCTGGTGTCTCGGCTAAAATAGATCCCATGATGAAGGCGCCAAGTGCCGGCGAAAATCCAGATTTAGTCGCTAGCAACACCATCAATAAACACATTGCCAGAGATACGACCAACGAAGTTTCATCATTCATTAACGGACGTGTTTTGCGAAGGAACCAAGGAACGATAAAGATGCCACCTAAGAACCACAATGTAAGAAAGAAGGCGAGTTTTGCAGCGGATGTTAATAACTGTGTGCCTTCGAACGTGTTTGATACGGCAATCGTTGATAATAATACTAATAATAAGATCGCCACTAGATCTTCGACGATGAGGACGCCGAAAACGAGTGTGACGAAACGTCGTTGTCTGAATCCCAATTCGTCAAATGCGCGAATAATAATAGTCGTCGACGAGATCGCCAGAATGCCGCCAAGGAAAATACTGTCCATTGTATTCCAGCCAAAACCTTGTCCTAGTATATAACCAAGACCCAGCATGAATAAAACTTCAGTAACGGCTGTTATCGATGCACCACGCCCTACTGAGGCTAACTTTTTAAAACTGAATTCAAGACCTAAACCAAACAATAATACGATGACGCCGATCTCTGCCCAGATTTTAATCTCTTCATTGTTCTGCACCGTTGGGAAAAAACTAACTTCTGGTCCGACTAAAAAACCAGCGAGCAAATACCCTAACACAACGGGTTGACCAATTTTCTTAAACAACAGCGTCACGATGCCTGCGACGGCTAAAATGATTCCTAAGTCTGCGATAAGAGTTGGTAAATGTAAGATAAATCCTCCTGATTCGACCAAATGAGTGTCTAAATTTTTACATGACCGCACTCAAAAGTTAAATAGTAATTTTGCCCCCGAGAAAATTTAGAACAAAAACGTTTTAAAATACGTGACGATCATCTGTTTGCGCATTTGAGACGGCTGTAAATTTTAGTGACGATGAGTGAATAAAACCTACCGTAATTAGCTACTTTCATTGCTTATATAAATATTATTTTTTGTCTCTAGACAGTTTGAAACAAACGCTCATACTTAAGAGATGAATCCACAGGTAGTTATAAAAGAGAATTGGTTAACTCGTTCCCCAAAAGATCTGGCGTATATTTCTACGTTAGTGTTTGGAGTCCTTTTAGGTTTGGTTGGTTATCTATATCTTGGTGGTTATTGGGGAATTGCGCCATGGATGGCGGCTAGTGGACAGAAGGTATTTCAAACTGGTGAATACTGGCGTTTGTGGACAGCATTATTTGCCCATGCAGATACGGCACACTTACTTGGTAATTTGAGTTTGCTTTTGCCACTGGCATTTATGTTAACGGGTCACTTTGGATTTTATGTCTTTCCTGTACTTGGTGTCTTGGTGGGTGGATTAATAAATTACATCGTGATTCAAACGATGCCTCCCGAAACTAATTTGATTGGAATATCAGGCGTCGTCTATTGGATGGGCTCTACGTGGTTAACATTGTTTCTAATAATTGATCGTCGTAAAACACTACGTCGACGAATTGCTTTAGCGGCATTTTTAACCGTCGTTTTATTTATTCCAGAAACATACAAACCAGAAATCAGTTATATGAGTCACTTTGTTGGTTACGTGCTGGGTGCAGTTACAGGTCTATTAGTTTATTTTCTTCGTCGAAATGAAATTGAGGCGGCCGAAGTACGTGAATTCATTTATGAGCCTGAAATAATCGAAGCGGAATGGCAGCCAGTTACAGAATCGTCACCAGATGGCGCTCAACCTCCAAAATCGGTGATTTAAGCGGGCATACGACGACTTTTAAATCTTTGAACTTCTTTTTGCTGAGTTCGATTTCTTCTTCAATTTTTTCACGACGCCCTTTAAGCAAGAAGTAGCGTCCTCCTTGTTTGCAGTAGTTGCGACTGATATCCAGAATAACGTCTAACGGTTTAAACGCGCGGGCCGTAACTAAATCAATTTCAGGTAATTGAAGGGGGATTTCACCTTGGATTTTTAGATTGGGTGCGATGGCCACGCATTTTTCCAAGAACTCGCGCTTCTTTGCACTTTTTTCAAAAAGAGTGAACTTAGAGTTTTTAAAATGAATCGCGTACACAACGCCAGGAACACCGCCTCCGGATCCAAAATCAGCAATATTTTTTGCATCCTTTGGGAAATGTGATAGCGGCAGCAGGGCATCGATAATATGATTATCAATCAGCTCGTCTAGAGTCATTTTACGGCTAATAAGGTTTAATTCTTCGTTCGATTTCCAAAGCAAATCAATATACGCCTTCAGAGCGTCGATGCCGTCTTTGCGAAAGCCAAGGTCAAGAATTAGAGGAATTCGATTTTGGAAATGCATACGCCGACATTAGCTTAAGTTTGTAATGAAGTAAATATGGATGAACTCTTTCTTGAGGTACGGGTCTATCGATGGTAAAAACGTAAACCAATGAAGCCCACTACCTTGTATTTAGCGCCGATGGAAGGTGTCACTGATTTCGTTCTTAGAGACCTGTTAACCAGTCAGGGTGGGATTGATTTTTGTACCACTGAATTCTTACGCGTAACCGATAAGCTTCATCCCAATTCTGTATTTTTGCGTTATTGCCCTGAACTGCAAACGGGGTCTAAAACTCGGTCGGGGACACCGGTGTATGTTCAGTTACTGGGCGGACAAGCGGGGCCACTGGCCGAAAATGCCTATCGCGCCTATCAAATGGGTGCGGCAGGTGTCGATTTGAACTTTGGTTGCCCAGCAAAAACAGTTAATCGCCATGATGGCGGCGCTACGTTGTTAAAGTCATGCGATCGTATTTTCACGATCATTAGCACCGTACGTAAAGCCGTGCCTTTAGACATACCAGTCACGGCCAAAATTCGTTTGGGGTTTGATGATCCATCAGTGTGTTTAGACAATGCGAAAGCCGCTGAGGACGCGGGCGCCTCGCATTTAACCGTTCATTGTCGTACCAAAATGGATGGCTATAAACCACCAGCACACTGGAACTGGATCCCTAAAATTAAAGAACACGTAACAACGATTCCCGTCGTTGCAAATGGCGATATTTTTACCGTGAATGATTTCATTCGTTGTCGTCAAGAAACGGGCTGTGATCGATTTATGATCGGTCGTGGGATTATGAGCGACCCATTCTTGTTTAACAAAATACGTAGCCATTTAGCGATGGAAGAATGTAGACAAGATCATTCAGCGGAGTCACTTGCACACGAAATCCAAAATGAATGGCGAGTTTCATCCGAAGTCATGCAGACATTTTTCGACCGTTCGTCCGATTATATCAATGGCCATTTTGCGACGTCGCGAACAAAGCAATGGTTAAAAGGCTTAGCATTACGTTCAAAAGAAGCTAAGACCTTGTTTGATGAAATTAAGGTTATCAAAAACCCGACTGAATTTCGCGCGCGCTTGACCCAATCACTATAAGTTCCGGCACAGTTCACGATTAAATTTTAATTTCTTGGCGATCGGTAGGATATTTTCAGCGTCACCCGGTGGGTAGCCATTTTTGATATCGCTTTCATTCATGTCGGCGATTTCGTTGAATGGTTTAACCAGCTCTAAACAGGCGTCTTTTTTCTTCAGGTTCTTATAAGTAACGGCCAGGTCATTCACCATGTCCATTTTCTCGAATATACTCAGGTACGATTCGCACGCGTCGTAAACTTTGCGCAGAGTTTTTTCAGCCAGTTCGTAAGTTTTTTTTGTGTAGTACGTTTTGAATAACTTTAAATTTTTATTTTTAGTTTTGCTACGACAAAGCTCGTTCGTTTTATAGTAGGGCTGAGTAAAGTTAGCGCGAGCACCGCAAAAGTTGCTGCATGACGATTTTTGGTTATGAGATATATCAATCATGTCTGCGGTCACGTTGAAGGTAATCAAGCAATCCTCATCCCCAGCGTCGCCTTTTTGCAGACTTGAGTTGTTTTCAACACTACCTTCAACGAAGCACGAATGCCCATTGCCGCCATAGGCGTTTATTTTGTAATAGTGCCCTTTCTTACGTGCCGTGATCAGTAAAGCTCCCGCGCCGCTTTTCGCCAAGTATTCGCCAGCTTCAATAGGTGCGGACTGAGCAGTAGGCAAAGCGAAAGACAGTGATGTAATTAAGTAAATAGTAAGCAGTGCCGATTTCATAAAAGCTCCTCACGTACGCAGCTGCTTTAATTGGAGCATTAATGAGTGTTTCTCGTCACTATAATCTTTTCATCTTCGAAGTTAGTTGTGTGGGGATCGTTAGACCTGCTATATACTTTGTCCACATGACAAATTCCAATATTCTATTCACAGACCTAAATTTAGAGCCAGCCCTTTTAAAAGCAATTGAAGAAACTGGCTACACAAAACCTACCCCTATCCAAGAACAATCGATCCCACAGGTACTTTTGGGAAAAGACATCTTGGGTGCAGCTCAAACCGGAACGGGTAAAACAGCTGCGTTTGCATTACCTATTTTGAATCATATTATTAAAAATAAAGTTCGTTTAATGCCAAAGCACACCCGTGTGTTAGTTATCAGTCCAACACGCGAATTAACGGTGCAAATTCACGACAGTTTTAAAACGTACGGAAAACACACACAGTTTAAATCGGCTGTCGTTTTTGGTGGCGTAGGACAAGAGCAACAAGTTCGTGCTTTGTCTCAAGGTGTAGATGTGTTGGTGGCGACTCCGGGTCGTTTGCTGGATTTAATTCAGCAGCGTCACATTGTTCTAACAGGTTTAGAAATCTTCGTATTAGACGAAGCCGACCGTATGTTAGATATGGGGTTCTTGCCTGACGTTCGCAAGGTAGTAAAATTGTTACCGCCAAAACGTCAAAACCTATTCTTCTCGGCAACGATGCCTTCTGAAATTCGCGGTTTAGCGGATTCATTGCTAACGGATCCAGTTCATGTAAAAGTAACTCCAGTGGCTTCGACGGTTGATAAAATTCAACAATCAGTCATGTTCGTAGATAAAGCACGTAAGAAAGATTTATTGTTGGATTTATTCCGTACTAATAAATCACTTAAAAAAGTTATTATTTTTACGCGCACGAAACATGGTGCGAATCGTTTAGCTGAAACATTGGCGAAGAACAGCATCCCTTCACAAGCAATTCATGGAAATAAATCTCAAAATGCACGTCAGCAAGCTCTAGAGAATTTACGTTCGGGTCGTAATCAGGTGTTAGTTGCTACCGATATTGTGGCTCGTGGTATCGATATCGATGAAATTTCGCATGTGATTAACTATGAATTACCTAATGATCCTGAAAGCTATGTACACAGAATTGGTCGTACGGCGCGTGCCGGTCATTCGGGTATTGCTATTTCATTCTGTGATCACGAAGAAAAATCATATTTACGTGATATCGAAAAATTAATTAAAATAGAAATTACACGTAATCGCGAAAGCACGTTTCATTCAGATTCTGCAGAAAACGCACGCCTAATGTCGTCGGGTAAAGCAAAAGCCATGATTGAAGGCCGCGATACTTCACGCCGTAACTTCCGCCCTAAGTTTGGTAAAAAACCAAACCACGGTGGCGGAGGGCAGGGTAAACCTCGTTTCGGTGGCGACAATCGCAAGCCCAATCAAGGTGGCCAAAGTCAACAGCAGCCAGCACAGGCTCGTCATAAGAGCGGATTTAAAACTAATAATGTCCAGAAAACAGATTGGTAATTAGAGAGATTCTGAAACGATGATGAATCGTTTCAGAATCTCTAGGCGGACTATTTAACTTCTAAAGTCGTCTTTTTCTTACGAATTTCCGTTTTCAGCTGAAGTTCACCCGCTAAAACGGTAGCGTTGATATCTTTCAATTTTTTCATAGATGTAAAATCAAAAAGGATCGTAGTGCCTTGTAAAGGCTTAGTGCAGGTGATATCAAAGCGCGCGACAAAATCGGCGTGATGATCGTCATTCGCATCGGAAATCATTTCAATAGATTTTTTTTCGAATTTGCAGCCAAGGTTTGAATCGAATTGAACGTACTTTGCGATATTGGTCTCAAAATCGACTTTGGCGGTCGTTAACTTCTGCTTATCTTTGTCAGATTTAGCTTGATGCTCAAAACCAACGATGCTTTCTGCCGGTGATTTGAACTCAAGCTGTCCTACCAAGCTATCAAATGCGATAGATAGCTCAGCATGGCCATGACTGTGGGCTTTGTGCTCACGGTGTTTTTTGTCTTGAGCGTTTGCAAATAATGAAATGAATAGGAGTCCTGTAAAAATAGATTTCATAAATTCCTTAACACTTAGTGATGGTTATTATCTTCAGGCAATATGATGTTGAAGCTGCGAGTTTCTTTCTGGCCATTTTTATCTGTAATAACGACTTGGACTTCCCATAAGCCGCCCATTACGAAATAAATGTTTCGTACAGCGTAACGACCAGGAACAACATTTCCATTTGAATCAACGACACGGCTGATTTGTGTCGGCGCTGAACCGTGACCCATATCCGGCATCCATAAGACGACTTCAATTGTGTCATCCGCTAGCTCAACGAATGAGTGATCTTTGGCATTGCGAGTGTCTAAAGTTAAAAAAGACTCTTTGCCTACTTCCGGTTGCGCCGTCAGTTGAGTGTGAACATGAAGCGTTTTGTTTTTAAATTCTAAGTGAGCTTTTAAACTGTTCTGTTGTGGATGGTCGGTGTGAGCCCAGGATAGAGTGGCTGCGAAAACAAGTGCGATGATAGATTTAGTCATAGTGGTGTCCTTTTATTTAGGCATGAATTGAGAGCGGTTCATAACTAATTTAGTTTTTTTATAGTAGCTGCCTTCGCCGGGGCCTGGCATCTGAGAAAAGCACGTATAGTAATATTTATCGTCCATTAATGCTTTTCCTTTCGGGGTGCCTTCTAGCGGAAACTTAAAGATGCGTAACGTGGGTTTAACATTTTTTGCCGTTAAGACCGAATCAATTGAATACGTCCATATCGGGTTGCCGTAAAAGCTTAGTACCAGTGATTTCTGATCTGCGTTGACGCTATCTAAACCCGGGGGAAGTCCATCAATTTCGCGAATCACCGTTTCTGTTTTTAAATCGATGACGACTATCCCACGGAAGGGCGCTTTTTGGGTTGGACTAACTAATGTGTAGCTGTCTAAAACTATAAATGCATGCTGTCCAGAGACGGCTACTCCGCGCGCGACTGATTCTAAACTACCTTGAGAAATTAAGGGAATCGTCAGAGTCACGCGTTTTAGGTTTAAATCAAAAATAGAAACACCTAAACGTCCATGTGCGATAACAAGTTTATTTTGATAGACGGCAAAGCTTTGCGCGTGTTCTTCGTCAGCGTAACGTCCATCTGTGCTGTTCGTGTGATAGGTAGCTACGCGCTGGCGAGCTGCCATGTCCCATTCTTCAATTCCACTGTATGTCAGAACGTAGGTTTTGTTTTGATGAGTTAGAACATCAATAACAGAGTCATTAGCTAACACCTGATTTTCTTTGAATGTGTTAAAGTCGATAAAGCGCAATACAGACGGTTGCGGACTGCGACTCGATTGTGAGCCGGTCCAATATGACCCAAAACCAGTATAGATGAACTGTTGATCGGCCCGTAAGAAATTGCCGCAGCTAGAGAGCTGTTCGACGGCTTGTTTCATGGCGTCTGAAGCTGAGGCAGCGAAACTTGGCGCTGTCATTAAAACCAAGATCGTAAAGAGAGAAAATGTTTTCATAATGCTTCCTTTTTAATAGAATCAGTCTTAGCAAAGAAATTTTTCAAAGGCACTCCACTTTTAGGAAATAGTGAGTTATGCCTACAGGTATGAGAACCATAATATTAAGCCTCATTATTTTTTGGATAGCTCCCGTTTTTTCTGCTGCGAAATTAAGCATGATAGATGGGGCGGATGCTCTGAAGGACGGTGAGGTTCATATCACCAGCGAAGGAGCCAAAGGTTTAGTGGTGGTTTTCTTGTCGGCGAAATGTCCATGTTCTGACAGTCATATCGCCGAGTTAAAGAGCTTATCTAAAGATTTCCCTGAATTTAAATTTATCGCCGTAAATTCGAATACCGATGAAACGAACGAGCAGTCTAAAGAGTATTTTAATCGTGTTAAGCTCGAATTCCCTGTCGTGAAAGATAAAAACTTGGAAATCGCCGATCGTTATAAGGCTTTCAAAACGCCCCATGCGTTTATAGTGTCGCCAGATGGTGTCGTGGTTTATCAGGGCGGTGTTTCAAGTAGTCGTCAGTTTGCGACAGCAGATCGTAAATTTTTACGTGAAGCCTTGGTTAATTTACATGATGGTAAAGCTGTTGCTACCCCAGAGAGTCGTACTTTGGGATGCGTGATCACCCGCGGAGAAAAAAATGTCTGGTAAAATGGTATCGATCATTTGTGTTTCAATACTTGTTCTAGCTAATTGCGCGCGTCCTAAATACGTTGAAGAGACAACGTCTAATCAGACGCCCGCAGGGAAGGTAGAGGTCGCCGCTGAATGTTCAGCTGTGTTTTCAGAATCGAAGTATTGCTTAAGCTGGTACTGGGAAAATAAACCAACATCCAAGCAAACGGGCAGTTTAATTTTTAAAGTGTATCGTCTGAATCAATTTGATAAAACGGCAGTTCCTGTTGATTTCAAGTCAACTCCGGATGTTATTTTGTGGATGCCGAGTATGGGGCATGGATCAACGCCGACTCAGACCGCGCGATTAGATGTGGGAACCTATCGCGTCTCAAATGTGTTTTTCATTATGCCCGGAGACTGGGAGATTCGTTTTCTTGTGAAAGATGAAAACGATGCCGCTAAAATTGCGGATGGTGTGAATGTTGCGATTGGTATTTAGTCTTTTGTTTGTTTTGGCTACGAATTATGCGTGGTCAGCAGCTTGCTGCGGTGGCGGGTTGTCAGTTCCCACTATGATCATCAGTGATGATAGAGCCCAGTTTTCGACTTCCTATGGTGTAACGCACGTAACGGTTGATAACGTCGACGATCAAGGAATTTGGCGACGTTGGGATCAACATCAAAGCGTGCAGACTTTAAAAATTGAAGGTGCCCATATTCTAGCGGATCGATGGCAAGTCGGTGCGTCCATTCCGGTGATAACTCGTCAGTACGGGGATCAAACATTTTCTGGTCTTGGCGACATCGCGACCTCGTTAAGCTACGAATATTTATCAGATTGGAATTATAATCCCTACCGTCCAAAAGGAATCGGATTCATCCAGTTGAATTTGCCAACTGGGAAGTCACGCGCAGATTCAGAAGTTGGTGGCCTTGATTCGCGGGGAAATGGTTTTTGGGCATTAGGAGCCGGAACTATGCTAAGCAAGTCGTGGGCGATCTGGGATGTCTTTGTTTTGCTTGAATGGCATCGCTCGTTTGAAAAGTCGGTGAATACGTCTTTGGTTCAAGGTACTGTGTATCCTGGTTATGGTTCGAATTTAGGTTTTGGTTTTGGCTATAATTGGGCGATGTATCGAGCCGGTTTTAGTTTAACCCAAACTCAAGAAGACACGATGGAAATTAAATCAAATAATATTAACATCAAGCAAGGCTTCGAGCGTTGGTCGACGATGGGTGTGTCTTTTAGCTATCTCCAAGGTGAATCATGGTCATGGACAGTGACTTACAGCGATCAGACGTTGTTTGGTGATCCGTTGAATACCAGTCTTGGGAAAAGCTTAGGGCTTCAACTTCAACATCGCTGGGCTCGTTAAGATTTCTTTGCTATAAAATTTCATTCAAGATTTCAAAATACCCCATTTCCGTGATTGCAAAATATCCCAGCGGCAGAGTAACGTAATTCTTGATGAAGCGATTAGATGATTACCGCCAATATTTATTTCTTTCCTCGGAGCTTTTCTGCTCTATCAATTTGGAAGGGGAAATCAGGGAGCCGGCTGGGCCGTGGTTAGAAAAAACAGGCTTATCGATTGATCTTCTTAGAACGAGTAATATCTTTAAATATATTCACAATGATGATGTCGGTGTTTTACGAAATGCCATGCTTAGGGCCTTTACACCTCAAACGACGGGACTGCGAATCAAAAACGCCCTAGGCGAAGCCATTTGGTTTGAAGTGACTGTATCGCAGTCTTATGAAGACGGCGTTTTTATTTTCCGCGGGGTAGATATTTCGGGTCGTATTCGAAAAGATATGGATAGCTCAACGCAGACGCGGTCTTTGTTGCAGGAGCTTGGTTCTGTAAAGCAAAGACTAGAGCTAGCTATTCGTGCGGTTAAATTTGGTGTTTGGGATTGGAATATCAAAACAGGTCTGTTGATTTGGGATACTTACATGTACGAGCTGTTTGAAATCAATGAAAACGATTTCACAAGTGACTACGAAGCGTTCGAAAGGACGCTGGTGGAAGACGATCGTCAGCGTGTACAACAAGAATTAAATGCCGCTTTTAAAACGGGAGCCACCGAGTTTGAAACTGAATTTCGGGTCGTTACTGGTAGTGGAAAAATTAAAATTATAAAAGCCGTCGCTAGCTGTTTCTACGATTATCAAGGCAGTATCGATCGCCTAGTTGGAAATAACTGGGATATTACGGCCAGCCGAGAAACAGAGTTAAAATTAAAAGAAGCTCATTCTGAAATTGATAGGTTTTTTGCAATTTCTTTGGATCCGCTGTGTGTGGCGGGTGCCGATGGTTATTTGCGGCGAGTTAACACTGCGTTTGTAGATATATTGGGATATTCCGTAGACGAATTAACATCAAGACCATATCTTAGTTTCGTTCATCCCGATGATCATGAAAAGACATTAAAAGAACACGAGAAACTAAAGCAAGGAATTCCAACCATTCGTTTTGAAAATCGCTATATAACTAAAGATGGTTCGTATCGTTACTTCAGTTGGGTAGTAAAGCCAGATCCAGAAAGTGGATTGTTCTATGCAGCGGTTCGAGATTTAACTGAACAGGTGAAGCAGCAACACGAGGCCATGCAGTCAGCACAAATGACGACATTGGGTGAAATGGCCAGCGGTGTAGCCCACGAAATTAATAACCCACTGGCCATCGTTCAAGGTAAAGTTCGTCAAATTGATCGGGCCATCCAAAATGAAAACATCGAGGTCGACAAAATTCGATCGGATATTCAGAAAATTGTCGCGACGACAGATCGTATTGTTAAAATTGTTAAAGGATTGCGTTCGTTCTCTAGAGATTCTTCGAAAGATCCGTTTGAATTGACAAGTTTAACGTCGGTTGTTAGTGGAGTTTTAGATTTAAGTACGGAGCGTTTCAAAAATCATGGTGTTGAATTGCGGGTGCGTGTTGATTCCGATGTCGTGATACAGTGTCGCGGGGGACAAATTTCCCAAGTGCTGATGAATTTGGTGAATAATGCTCATGATGCTGTTTTAAGTTTGAATTCCGATTCATCTGAAAAGTGGGTTGAAATCTATGTCCATAGAACACGATCTTCTGCAGTAGTGGAAGTTACGGATTCTGGTCGTGGTATCGCGGATGATGTTGTTGATAAAATGATGCAGCCGTTTTACACAACGAAAGGTGTTGGTAAAGGTACCGGCTTAGGTTTGAGTATTTCAAAAGGTATTGCCGAAGAACACAATGGGATCCTTAAATACGATGTTTCGTCCGGCCACACACGATTTATTTTAGAGTTACCGATCAATCAAGGAATCAAAGAATCGAATCGTTTCCGTCTGGACGCTCTCGGCCACATCTGATGTTTCATTATCGAGTTCATGTAAAGCACCGTCGTATTTAATTATTTTAAAGTGAGACGCATTTTCTTCTAAGGTCTTAATGGTTTTATCACGGTTTACATAGGTGTCTTCTTCGCCGGATAGAAAAACTAACCCTGGTATATTCCTATCTATTTTCCAAGTGCGTGCTTGAAATGATGTCAGTAACAGATTGGTTGCAAAACTCATCACGTAAAACGGGGACTTCGGTTTGATCGGATCCAGATGGGGATTGGGTTGATGTGTGTATTTTTGACGAGTGAGTGTGTCTTCGGTAATAATTTGTTTAAATAGGAAGGCGCGACTGGGATGTTCTGCAGATTCGCCAACTAATGTGCGTGGGTGAATGCCTGGCGCTATGAGTACGACGGCATCAGCCCGTTTTTCAAAAGCCATTCGATAACTCGCTAATCCACCTGTCGACCAGCCAATTAGTAATTTTTTAGAGCGCGAACAATCGTGTCCAAACTCATTGGTAACGTTTTTATAGTGGTTCCAAATAAATTCGGCTTGTTCTGGAATTTCATATTCCGTTCGCAACCCTGTCGAAGTTTTGATTCTTGTTTTATCCATTGAACCTTGCGATCCGCCCTGACCTAGGTAATCAAAATAGATGATACGGTATCCATTTTCTTGAAGCTTTGAAAAGTAAGGCTGATGATTTCGGATTGAATCTCCTAGGCCTTGAAGGTAGATCACGCAGCCTTTCAAACGATCTCTTTCTAGCAGGTAACCGGCACGCAAATTTAATCCTAAAGGCGGGTAGTTAACCATTTCTAGTACCTGTTTAGGCAGAGACTCACTAGAATCGCTATTTGGATTCCGAATGGTTTTATGTGTGCAGGACGATAAAAATAGACATGTAGTTAGAAAGAGTATTGATTTCATACGATGTTTATCGTCTCGTATCCAGATTTCTTAATGGCTGTCTCAAAGTGAGATATTTGATAAAGTTCAGGCTTCTAAATGCCGAAGATAATTATATGAAAAAATTATTCTTTTTAGTGGTGGCGTTCGTTTGTGTATTTGTTATTCAAGGTTGTACGCGCGCTTCAAGTCCGGATTCAGCTAAAATCCAAATCCAGCTCCCTAGTGAATCATCGGTGGTGTTACCAAAAGCGGCGCTAAAAAATGGCGGATTAGTAGATCCAACGACCTTAGATGAGATTAATTGCTATGGTGTTTTTGTCGGTGGACCAGATGAAGATCTTAAAAACAAAACGTGTGCGCTAGGTACGTCGGGTGAATCTTTTGATAGTCATAGCGGTGGCGAAATGGTTTTTGGTGATTGGAAAGCCGCGATTCCTTCAGGGCAAATATTATCGATGGAAGTTAAGCCGGGCGTGGATCGCGTCATTTATTTAATCGGTATGAAAACGACC
>DDTZ01000201.1 GCA_002344565.1 Bdellovibrionaceae bacterium UBA2351
CCCCTTTTCGAACCGCCCCCTACACTCACAACATTAGGTCGCCCGCGATTGCCATTGAAATGATGATTCCAGGACTTATCGCTGTTCCCGAAAGAATGAAAAAAATATTAAAAAATGCCGCTTCTGAGATTCGTTTGCTGTCTGAAAAACTGAGAACACAGTCGGGACTGATCTCTGAAAACGTCAAAAGCGAGCTCGATACTGATCTGGTTCATTTGCCGATTTTTATTAAAGATCTGATAGCCCAAAAGAATTTGGAGTATTCTCAGAACAATAGAGTTCGCGTTGTAAATGCCACCATGGATAAAGATCCGTCGTTGTATGTGAAAGTCAGTTCTCTTGAGTTGCGATCAATTCTTTCAAATCTGGTGAATAATTCTTTCGATGCCTATGGTAAAAATGGAGGAGTGATCGAAGTTTCTATTCGTCATAATTCCGATCAATGTGAGATTTCGGTTAAAGATTTCGGAACAGGAATTTCAGAAGCTGTAGTTGCCAACTTGGGTAAGAAAACAATCTCAACAAAGGAAGCTTCAGGTAGAGGGATTGGGTTGCTACATGCCTTCAAAGTGATTGAAGCTTTGGGTGGATCGATTGCAATTGACACTAAGGTTGGCGTCGGAACAGAGGTTAAGGTTGGCGTGCCAGTTTACTCATTTAATTCACCGAAGAAAGAAAATCTATCCAGCAAAGAGATTAATTTGTAGGCATTTGCGCAACCATCGCGTTGCGCAAATTGCCATAATTTGATTAACCGATTCAAGGTTTCTACTTTATTTTTTTAGAATCAAAATAATTTCTTGTTTTGAGTTTTCTTTGTCTTTACTTGTCAGGATTTGTCATTCACAATTTTGCATATTAACAGCACATGGAGTGTGTTTATGGAATTGCAACCTTGGCTTTCAGTCGAAGGAATAGCTGATTATTTAGGTGTTTCTAAAGAGACAATCTATCGTTGGTTAGAACGCAAAAAAATCCCCGCACACAGAATTGGAAAACTTTGGAAGTTTAAACCTTCTGAGGTTGACCAGTGGGTTATGTCTGGTGGGGCATCAACATCTAAAAGACTACAGGAAAATCAAAATGGCTAAGAAGGTTCCAGGTAATTCAATTTCTAAAAACTATCTTGAGGCTCTTCGTGCTATCAATGAATGGACAACTGTATCTGATTGGGCAATCAAAGTTGGAGAAATGTTCCCAGAGCTTTTAGAAAAAGCAAATAAAGAAGCGAAAAACCACAAGCGCCCAACAACTGGAATTAGAGAAATTGCAGCCCGAATTAGCTCATGGGTTTCGGCAGATGGATTTGCAGGAAAAATTGAAGTTGATGAATCTGAACGTCCAAAGCGGGTTCGAATTTTGACAGATGATGAAGCTACCCACTATCAAGAAACTTCGCTTGAAGCTGATCTAGAGCCGTTAACACGCGCGCAGCGAATTAAAACTGACGAAACTAAATTGGGTACAAAAGAAAAGTATAGAATTGCTGAGTTAGATGCGATCATTCGGCAACTAAAAGAGTTCTTCAATCTTGATTTTGAGTTAGAGCACGCAAGAGCAATTCTCAATTCAAAAGATCCTGGCAAACATCATCCAGACAATCTCCAAATTCTCTTGAAATCACATAACAGGCTCAAGAGCAACGCCAATTGGGAACGCTTCACCTTGCAAGAACAAATTGAATACATTCAGGCTGTTGTAAAAGTTCAAAAACTCGTTTCTTCGAAAATGAAAATTGATCTTCATGAAGAAGTAATTGGATCAATTATTGAACGACTAAAATTAATATATTAAGGAAAAGATATGGCACTTAAAAAATCAGACCTCTATTCATCATTGAGGATGAGCGATTTATGAATAGTTTTCAGCTCTATTCAGGAACTTCTTTTTGTAGTATCGAGATTAAACGTGGTTCCCCGATTCATGCTGGTTCCAGTCTAGGAGCATATCTTCTTAATATCCCAATTACCTTTAAGGTACACACTTCCCCTAAAGCGAGAATCTTGACTTCTATTACGGGAGAATTACATCTCAACTCACAGTTTATTACTGAGGTTAGGCCATCTTATTGGGGTGGGAATATTCAATCTAGTGACAAAAACTCGTTAGAGTTCCAATTGAACTTTAACTCTGTTTTCACGAAATCAAATGTAGATGCTATTGAGACCGTAAGAAGTGAAAACGGACTTCAATTCGACATTAAACTATTTGGAGATATTTTTGATTTAAGCCCTGATAAGAAATCTAGTCCTGACATTCATCATACTTATGGTGATCTGTCCCATCGAATGCACCAAGCTGAGTGGATAGAAATATTAAACGCATGGAAATATGCACCAACAATGAATCTTGAACTCGTTTTAAAGTTCGATAATCCATATTTGACTCAAGCTGGTAGTTTTATTTTTCAAGCACAAAAGTTCTTTCTCGAAAGACAGTGGCCACAAGCCATCTCTGAGTGTCGAAAGGCTATCGACACAACTATAGAGTTTTTAAATGCAGAAAAAGTAAATTTTAAGAATTTGTTTGAAACTAAGCACTCAAACACGATGAGAAATCGACTGCTGCTCTCTTTGTTTGCCGTGAAACAGGTTTGTGATCCGGCCTCTCATGGCGACTCAAATTCCACTAAAATAATTTGGTCACAAGAGGACGCACTATATGTAATTCGAATGACAGCTTCTATTTTGATGAGAGTAGCAAAGGAACCAACAACATGAAGCAGCACTTTGGCCAAGATGGAGTACATTTTTTTGATCGAGTAACGGGATTAAATGTCTTACTCGATGAAATTACAGTTCCAGCCGACTGCTTAAGCTTAGCTCCTAAATATGTATCAATCGCGCTTACCAATCTTTGCAACTTGAAATGTAGCCATTGTTATGCACCCAAGAACAATTCAAGCCTAGAATTTGAATTATTAAAAGTATGGTTAAAGGAATTGGATGACAATGGAACTCTGGGCGTTGGTTTTGGTGGAGGAGAACCCTTTTTGTACAAAAACATCGCTGAACTTTGTGAGTACGTCTCTTCTGACACAACTTTAGCATTATCTATAACGACACATGGCCATTTTTTAACCGAAGAACTTGTTAGCCAGCTAAAAGGCAAGGTCAATTTTTATAGATTAAGCATGGATGGTATTGGCGAAACCTATGAAAAAATAAGAGGACGGTCTTTTCAACAATTTACAGATAAAGTAAAAATCATTTCTAGAAACTCAAAATTTGGAATCAACTTCGTTGTAAATGAAAAAACAATAAATGACTTAGACAATGCTCTCTCTTTTGCTGAATCAGTTGGCGCATTTGAATTTTTACTTCTCCCACAGGTTAAAACTCCAAACGAAGAAAGCATAAGCATAGAACAACTAGAAAAACTTAAGGAATGGGTTAATCGCAAAAATTGTAAAATAAGATTAGCAATAAGCTCCTCATTTGCAGAAGGATTCCCCGTTTGTAGCTTTAGCGAGTCGGATCAAACACAGAGAAGATTTCTCCATATAGATGCAAGCGGAACTCTTAAAGAAGCATCCTTCAACACTGAAGGGGTAAAAATTAAAAGTAATATTATTGAAAGTATTACAGTCTTGAATAGTAGACGGGAGTTAATATGAAAATTTGGGAAGGCTATGGAAGCGAGCATTCGAACAACCTCATTATGATTGGTAAATTTAAAGAAGTTAAAGAGGCCAAAGAGGCTCTTCAAAAAATTGAAAAAATTAAAGATCAAGTACAGAAGGAAAATCAATCTGGCTCAATCATTGTTGGTGGCATAACAGATCGCTACAGTGATGAGATGTTAAAGTTATTTAAAGAATTGGAGATACATAATCTAGGCCCATCTGATCTTGAACAGTTCGCCTTTGATATTTCAATCGAACAAAAAGAAAATGAGCTTATTTTGACCACAGATGAAATCGATGTTGCTGCTTTCTTTAAAATACTCATCTTAGAAGGAGCCAAAGTAGAAATATTCTCTCGCCATGATTATCCAGAAGAAAAGAAGTCGGAAAGTGTATGACATTGGATTGGAGCAAGTTTCAAACCCTATCGGGGTCACAAGATAAGAACTTTGAACTTTTATGTCGTGGCATTATTCGACATACGTTTGGCCAATATGGAAGGTTTGTTTCTCATGCCAATATGGCCGGAGTGGAGTTTTATCTTGAACTGAATAATGATTGCGCCCTTGGTAAAAAAGATCGTGTCTTTGGATGGCAATGTAAATGGTTTGAAATTGAAGCCGGAAAACCGCTTGGAAAAAATAGAAGAAGTAATATTGAAGACGGAATCAAGAAAACTAAAAAATATCATCCAAACGTCACAGATTGGATTCTTTGGACTAAATATACTTTAACAAAGTCTGACCAAGATTGGTTTAACGCAATTAAAACAGATCTAAATCTATATCTTTACGACTCAAGTGACATTGAAAAATATAAAGTTGGCCTAGCTGAAATATTTATTAAAAGTTTCTTTGGTGAGCTGGCTATTTCAGATCAACAAATGTCGGAACTAACAAAACTTTCGATTGCCCCAATTAAACAAAGATGGACTCCAGAACTTCATCAAGAAACTGGATTAGATCGTCAGGTAAAGAAAATTCTTGGCTGTAAGTTTTCTTGGGACATCTTGGAGAAAACATCTAATGAATTAGAAATACTTTCGAGCGTTTTGTTTGAGAAATTAATAGAATACTCTGAGTCATCTGACTATCTTGATGATGCTGCATCCTTGACATTTAAATCTCTCTCCTTTTGCGAGCATATTCGGGAATGCAAAAAAAGCCTTGAAGAAGGTGTTACGGATTGGACTGATTTAATTGATGATGCAAATGATTTGAGTGTTGATGAACGATCTGCTCCCCGCAAGCTACGAAAAAATAATGATTTTAATGGACTTTTATTTACAAACTTATTGGCTTCATATCTTGAAGGTAAAAAAGCTCTTGCGAATTTAAAAAAATCTTTAAAACAAAGCTCGTTGGTCATTTCATCCGAAGCAGGTAATGGGAAAACAGAATTTTGCGCTCAATTATGCTCTGGTTTAGTAGATGGCGTCCAAGGACTTATTATTCATGGAAAAAGACTTTCTAACGGCACACAATACAATGACCTCGTAAAATCATTCACTATCAATGGGAAGGCATTTGAAAGCTTTGAGTCACTAGTTTGTTCACTCAATTCCTATGGCGAAAGAAGTAAAAAGAGAATTTTAATTGCCTTTGATGGATTAAATGAATCTGAAGACTCAAGAAAATGGAAAGATATTATCCCAGAAATTCAAACTATCGTTCAAAAGTATCAAAGAGTGTTTTGCTTATTCACGATTAGGCCTGACTACATTCAAGACTCCATACCAACTGATACAATTGAAATTATTAAGGGCGAAGGATTTAATGATGAGAACGATGCACATAAAGCAATCACAAAATACTTCGCTTATTATAAAATAAATTCGGTAGGCGGATCACTCCCCAGAGCTATGCTTCACCATCCATTAAGTTTAAAACTATTTTGCGAAGTGACGAATTTAAAACGTGAATTTGAGGTAAATATAAACTCAGCTCCACAATCGCTTCACGCATTATTTGAGATATTTATTAAAGAATCTTCGGAAAGAATTGCTGAACTTTCCAGTAATAATCACAGAATTTATGGTGGAGATGTTCAGAAGGCACTTTCTACAATGGGTGATCAGCTATGGGGCTCTGGACAAAGAGGACTTAAACAAGACGAATTTAGAAATCTTATTAACGATTCAAATAGACCTTGGAATTTCTCACTTCTTAATTCATTAGAATCTGAAGGCGTTTTAATCCGAAATAAACATGATTCCGAAGAAACTGTTATGCCTGTATATGATCGCCTTGCCGGTTATTTAATTGCAGAATCAATTTTAACGAAATGCAGCTCTGATACTTTCAAAGATTGGATTGGTGATCAAAGTAACTTTAAGAAACTTTTTGGCTCATACAGTGAGATCCATCCTTATTGTGAAGATATTGTTTCGGCCCTGGTTGCACTCTTGCCAAAGAGATTTTATGGAGTAAATCTATGGACTTTTTTAACTGGAGTCGAAAAAGACAAAGCACTCATAAAATGTTCAGATTTAGAGAAAGCATATTTAGATCAAAACACTATTTCAGAACTTGAAAATTTGATTATTTCAGGAAAAGCAACAGAGTCTATATGGTTTCGTTTATACTTCCTTCATCATGTTGATAATCATCCATTGAATATCGAGCTTACCGAGCGCGTTCTCGCCAAGATGGATATTGCCATTAGAGATAGATGCTGGAGCGAATGGGTACGAAGTCAAAAAGATGGATTTATCTCTGTATTGAAGGATTTTTCAAAGTCAGCCTCAGACTCAAAACAAGATGCTAGACGGGCTTCTTATTTTAAATGGTGCTTAACTCTCTCAGATCGCGAAACTCGAGATGTTGCCAGCGAATCATTATTTATTTTTGGTCACAAAAATCCTTCGGCTATATTTAGTGAAACAATTAAGTCACTGAGTTTTAACGATGACTATGTGGCAATGAGACTAGTGCCAATATGTTTTGGAGTTATCACCAACATTTTCAGTGATAGCAACAAAGAAAAAATATATCAGTTTTACAACGCCTTATGCTCTTCGCTGATCGGTCCAAATGCGAGCCATTCCACGAACAACATAGTTATTCGCCAATATTTTTTAAAAATCAGAGAGTATCTTCTTTTTTGCGGTATTATTGGTAACTCAGATACAAACACGAACTTTGCATTGAAAATAGAGCCTCATAGTATTCCCGAAACTGATCCATTAGCTCAAGATCTGTCCAAAGCATTGCATATGGATTTTGAAAACTACACTCTCGGCACTTTATTTAAAAGCAGAAGAAATTACGATAATAATCATCAAGGACATAAGGACTGCGTGAGCTATATTCGCGGGCTACTAGCATCATTTAATTGGAACACTAAGGAAATGATGGAATTGGATAAACGCCTGTATAACTCGAGAGATCGTGGGAACAGAAATCCAGTTGAGCGTTATGGTAAAAAGTATTCTTGGATAGGCTTTTATAGGTATGCAGGGATGTTAGACCACTTAGGAAATTTAGACGTTCATTATGACGACTTCAAAAATGGCGATATCGATCCATCATTCATACGCCCACCGGAAAAAGACAATCTACAGTTTTCAATTGTAAATTTTAAGTCATACCTAGACGACAAAGATTGGTTCACAAAAGCAAAAGTATCTTTGCCAAAAGAAGTTTATAAAAGGGCCAATATAGTAAAAGTGGAGGTCCCTTGGATTCTAATCTCTGGATCTTTTTCGGCAAAAGATGAAATCACTAACAGAAGAGTTTATGGGTTTGCGCAAAGTATTTTGGTAAATAAATCTGATGTAGCAATAGTAAAGAAAACTTTTGATGAAAATGATCCATATAAAGTTGTATGCCATGAACATCCTAAAACTTACGAGACTTTAGCGAATGAAATACCATGGTCTTCTGCAGCTCAGAGTGCTTTTGATGAATACGAAAATAATGAGTCTAAAAAAGTCGCTGGAGTGAATGTTGAATACCTTGCTTACGAGTATAGCCATGAAAAGGACAAGGAATGGCTAAACATTGCGTCCTCCTATTGTTTTCCAAACTATCAAATAATCGCAAAACAAAAGCTCACAAAAATCCCTAAGACTCTAGCTTTTAGAGGAAAGGACGGTAAAGTAGCTTCAATTAATTTAAAACAAGATGAAGAAGAAGGAAGAAGCCATCTATTCTATATGAATTTAAAAGAGTTAAAAAAATATGCCAAAGGAAAAGTACTAATAACCCTTTGCTGGGGAGAAAAAGAATTGGATCTAAGTTATTACAAAAAGGACTCTTGGTTAGTACAACTTCAGAGCAAAGGTAGAAATTATTGGAAAGAAATCTTTGTTCAAAATTTATAGGATTTGGGACATTAGTAGAGACTGACAGGTTTCACCAGTGGAGTCGTTTCACAGTCTCCCAATCTCGACGACCGAATAGGAGTTAATAATGAAATACCTAGCAGGGGGGAGATCACCTTTTGCCTCAAATTGCCAATTCACCTGATACGGCAGGTGGTCGTCGATCAAATCTTTGGCCGTTTCCAAATGAATTGCGATTTTCACTATATCACTTGGCACTTGGGAAGGAATTACCAGTGGGCAATCATCCACCACTCTAGAATAGAGATATATAAAAACAACCCAGGCATTTGTACTTTGAGTTAAGTCTTTCAAGCCGAACTTCCGAAGAAAAGTAGAAAGTTCCTCCTTAAGAAGATCGAACTTAATGAGACGCATTGCCTCTGAATGATCAGGAGCGCGCCCGCCTGCCACCATGCATTTGTAAATAAGCTCCAGAATTCGCACTACTTCCTGAGCTGGCGGTCCGGACAATCGAGAGTGAAGAGCCCAATCGCAGTAAAACTTGAGACGTCCGAATTCCTCTGTTTCTTCTAACTGTTCAAGAATTTTTCGAACACTAGCCAGAATGTAAACGACCTGAGTCTCCTTAACGATGCCAGATTCAATTTCTGCACTAAGTTTTTGCGTAATATTTATATGCATTATTTAAAACCTTATTTTCTAAAAAATCGAGCAGATAATTTTATCCCAATTACATCGTCAAAAACTTTCTAAAATTTCAACATTCAAATACCTCCGCAAAAAATCACGGAGGCATTTGAAAATGACTACTTACAAATTAAGACTTGTGGTCTGACTTAGCAGCAGCTCTATGATTCCAGAAACTATCTAATATATGAAAAAATTTTATGCGACGTTGAGCGCGTCCACCTGCTGTTTTGTCGAAAGACTGAGTAGAACTTTTTCCAAAATTATTAAGCTTGTCATTTCGTTCAACCTCAGTATTCAGTTCAAAACATAGTTCATTGCCAATTTGAATTTCAGAATCGTAGGTCAGAGAACAAACTGAAGTAATTGTTCCTGCTAAGAAATCCGATACACTACTGGAATTATTAGAATCAGGCTCAACCCATTTGTACTCATTTACAACCAATTTAGTTTCATCATTGTATCCAGACAGGAATTTTTTTAACTCTCCGACAGTCTGAAACTTGGTTGCAACTGGTTTTTCCTCGTTAGTCTTAGATCCAGTCTTTGATGATAAAGCTGAAGCCGTATTCCAATCATTGTAGCCAAAAATTTTGGCTAATACTTCGAGTGCATGTCCTTGTGACAACTCAAAATTATGCTTTTCACGTAAAAGTTGACGAAGGAATTTCGCTCGCTCTTTGATTTGTTCTGTTGACGGTTCTTTCATAGGTACTCCCTTTTTTTGTGGACCATTTATTCTTTTGATCGCCTTAAAGACAGTCCTTAAAAAAGTTTGTATTGAAAAAAACCTTTTATGAATTGTGGAAAATTTCACCATAGCATTTCAGCCGCGATCGGCAGGCATTCCCAAACCCTGAATATTTATTAGCAAAAATTTCACCGTGCCGTCAATTATTTTGGCTGCAGAGATGAAACATCACGATTCCTCTCCAAAAAGGGCTTCGACGTCATGCTTCAAATAGGATGTGGCAAAAAAGTTTTTGACCAAACGACCGTCATAAAACGGGAGTCTTAAAACTGATACTCAAAACTCCCTTGATAAATTTAAAATTTCAATACTTCTAGCGAAACCTTTTCGCCTCCTCTGAAAAAACAGAAATCGGCTTCCAGTCGATCTTGATAACCTTATGGGACGCCTTCTGAATCTGGTTCCAACAATCACGAGACGGACAATCTTCCATTTTGGAAAAGCTGATTCCCAAATCCAGTAATGCAGCTGCGATGATAAGTTTGATAATAATGTTGTACATAGTTACTCCTATTTTTTGGCTAAAGCTTTGATCATGGTTAAAGTTGAATGCAGGGTCGAATCGTCTAGCAGTTCAAGCAAACTTGTGATTTCATTAATTACTTCGTCAGCGATCAGATCGGCGCGAACGATTTTATCAAAATCCTGTCGCTTATAACCGAGTGAACCTAGAATCTTATCAATTCTACCATCACTTAAATCCGTTCGCCCAGCTTCAATAAGACCAAAAGTACAATCTTTGAATCCACAAAGTTCAGAGGCTTTGTATTGAGAAACACCACGCCTCTTTCGTAAAATGCGAATAGCACGGACTTCTTTGGTGACGATTTTATAAAGATTACGTCTTGGCTTACGAGATAGCGTTCGTTCAAGATTGTAGGCATTGATTTGCGCGAGAGCCTTTTCTGGGGAATTTTCAATCTTGTGAAATTCGTCCCACTCCATTCCCATTTTTCTAATGAGTCGCCTAATGCGATCTTCGGTGTAGTTACAACGGCCATTTTCAAGCTGCTCAAGGGCTCTGATCGAGCAGTCACATCGTTCGGCAGCCTGCCGACGGTTCAATCCCAACGACAGTCTTGCGGCTTTAAAGGCCAGCAATGTCTTCGTTACTTTTTTAGTGGATGAGCGCTTCATTTTATCTTCTTGCATCTGACACTCCTTTCAAGAGTTCGTTACAAGAAGCAGTTTGTTTTTTCGAAAAATGTGGAAGTGGCTCTACAGCGAGCTGGCTAAAAATAGCATTTTTGCCAGCGACCTAGTACGAGTGAAACCCAAATCTGAAAGCTGGTATC
>DDTZ01000082.1:0-2629 GCA_002344565.1 Bdellovibrionaceae bacterium UBA2351
CGAAACATCTCGTACATACGCTTAAAATAAAAAACCCAAAGCTAGTTAAAGCTTCGGGTCTTAAATTAACGCCTTGAATTGCAAAAACCTAGCAGCTGACTTTTTATCTCCAGCGAGCTGAGCTGGTGTTTAATACTTGTACGGCTTTGCCTACGTTTAATCGGCCGCCTGATACTGTCACACCCTTTAAGGAAGGCAATTGGTCTACGCTTACTAACATGGCTTGTTTAAGTGCTAGTACTGCTGGGCCTGGGTTTGTGTAGTATTTTTGGATGAATTGTTCGTTGGCCGCTGCGTGGATCAATGCAATCGCGCCTGCTACGTGAGGAGTCGCCATTGATGTACCCGTTAGGTTCGAGTACTTGTTACCAGGAACAGTTGATAAAATGTTTGTTCCAGGAGCGCCTAAATCGATAGAACGAGCGCCATAACCAGATTGAGCGTATTTAGTATTTTCTTTTGTCGTGTTAGTAACTGCAACGATGTATTCCGATGCACAACCAGTTGGTACGTCACCTTGTCTATCAACGTCTACGTTGTTGTTCGCAGTCGCTGCCGCAGACAAGATTCCAAGTTGACCCATTTGTTCATATAGATCATTCCAAACTGGGAATTCACCTTTTTTGCAATCCGCATTGTCCACACCGAAGCTAGAGTTTGTCGCTACGATGTTAGCGCCACGTTGGCCTTTAGATGCAAACCAAAGTTTCTTTTGTTCAATTACGTAACCGTAGGCTTTCGCTACTGTTGCCGTCGTTCCAGACGCACCTTGAATCGCCATCATTTTAACATCCCAGTTAACGCCCGCAACACCGCGACCATTACCACCTTTAGCACCCACAGTACCCATTACGTGAGTTCCGTGCATGTCTGATGTGATGTTACCTGAATTGTTAAATGCGTTCCAACCGTAAACATCGTCAACGAAACCGTTTTGGTCGTCGTCTTTACCGTTGTTTGGAATTTCTGCGCGGTTAACATAGATGTTTTCGCGTAGGTCTTCGTGGGTCAAATCAAAGCCGCCGTCAACAACAGCAACTACGATATCTCTGCCACCTTTATCTTTGCCGCCAGTTGTGGCTGCCCAAACTGCGCTCGCATTGATACCTGAACCTTCGATCATATCCCATTGTTGGTTAAACATTGGATCGTTTGGAAGGCCTCTCATGAAATTCATTGGAGCTCTTAAGAAAACGTAATGGTTGGGTTGAGCGTAGGAAACACCTTTAACTCTGTAAGCCGTACCCAATGCTTCTTGAGTCGTTGCCTTACCTTTTACTAAATATAGATTAAGTGTCGTAGAAATGACTTCTTTTACTTGAAGTCCTTGTTGCTGAAGAGCCGCCACTGCGTACTGTGGATTGTAAGCACCTTGGAAACGAACTAGAAATTCCCCTGCTACGTTCTGACCTTGTCTGATTTGTTGAGCCTGCGTGCTCATCCCTAAAACTAGTGTCAATAATACAAAAAATGTTTTCATTGAAAACCCCCCCTGGTTTAAACCTGCGGACCAAGCTATTTGCTAAGTAGCTGTTTTAGCAAATTTAATCTCCGTTAAGACGCGAAGCCAATTTTTATACGTCCTATAAAATTTTCTAAACTTAATGCAAAGCAGCTCTTAGATGTAATTTGTCTTGAATTTTTGCACTAGAAAAGATTAATAAAATCGACCCTTTACGTATCTTTAAGGAGGCCTTTTGTTTCAATTCAAAGTTTTCGCTCTAGTGTTGCTTATGGTTTCATCCGTTCTGGCTAAACCTAATTTTAAACCAATCAATTCTAACGAGCTGGAAAATCAGTTCCAAAGATCGATTTATTTTTTATTAAAAAATACATCACCAGCAGATGGTGTGAAAGGTTCGGTCATTGCCGCCCCTTCAAAAAGTCATCCTGACTATTATTATCACTGGGTTCGCGATGCCGCATTGGTCGTCGATTCGCTACTGAATTTATACCTTGATCCACGGTTTAAAAACCAGTCGGTTAAAGCCCAAATCAGAACATTTTTGCTAGATCACGTTCATTTTAATTCTAAAATTCAAATCTCGAGTCAGTCTTTCAAAGGCTTAGGCGAACCTAAGTTTTGGGTAACAGGCTTACCGTTTACAGGTCCTTGGGGTCGTCCGCAAAATGATGGGCCGGCTTTGCGTGCAAGTACACATGCGCGCATCCTGGATGTGGCTCTTCGTGAAAAATGGCCAGAAGCAAATCAGTTGGCTCCGTTTTTATACGCGGCTAAAATTCCCGCTAATTCTTTAATCAAACGTGACACAGAATTTGTGGCGCACCACTGGAGAGAGCCAAATTTCGATTTATGGGAAGAGGTTTATGGAATGCACTTCTACACGTTGTTAGCTCAAAGAAAATCTTTGTTGTTTGGTGCTTCAGTAGCCAATGCATTTAAAGATCAAGGTGCGGCTCAGTTCTATACTACTCAAGCTAACCAAATCGGCAGCACACTAGAAAGTTTCTGGTCACAAGGCCGAGGTTACATTGAAGCTACTAAGTTCGTTCAACGTGGGCGCAATAAATCCCAATTAGATTCTGCGGTTTTACTTGGCGTACTTCATTCTGAAATCGAAGATGCTCACTTTTCAGTAGCAGACCCACGCGTTTTAGCCTCGTTCTT
>DDTZ01000082.1:2968-3189 GCA_002344565.1 Bdellovibrionaceae bacterium UBA2351
AACACGAACTCTCGTGGTAACCCATGGGTTCTTTCAACAGCAGCGGGTGCAGAGTACTTGTATCGTTTGATGATGAATCACTTGAAAAAAAAACAAATTCAAATCAATGATTTTAACCGTAACTTCTACGCCGACTTAAGCGGATCTCAATTAAAAACAGGGCAAGTTCTTACACCCATGGATCGTAGCTACTCGTTAGTTATCAAAGGTTTATTCGAAGA